>DNHA01000012.1 GCA_003486025.1 Micrococcaceae bacterium
CTGCCACGCGTGTGGGCGATTGGCGCTTCGAAGTAAACAGCTAAACCACGAATGCTCCCGACACTGACAAGGTATCGGGGGCATTCTTGGTTTAAAAGTTGAGATTTTTTGGGTTCAGGATCTGTTGGAACCGAAGGGCTAAAGCCTCTGCCTCTGGCTATGGATTTATTGAAGTACTCCACGCGATTAAGTGGAAATGAGAGCGCTGGCGTGACGCTGGCTAGACTGTGGTGGTGATCAACTATACCCTGCGTCAACTGCAGTACTTCGTGGCTGTTGCAGAGACGGGTTCCATCTCTGCAGCGGCCGTGGCAAGCCATATTTCGCAGGCTGCGATGTCTCAAGCCATGGATGAACTTGAGCGGGTAGTTGGTTCCCAACTGCTTGTGCGGCGCCGGGCACGCGGGGTGGTTTTGACAGCGGTTGGCACCGATTTCCTCCACGACGCCAGACAGCTAGTGCGCCATGCCGAAGAAGTGCAAGATCAAATTGTTGAGCGCCAAACAAAACTCTCCGGACCGCTGGTCATAGGATGCTATTCCTCTTTGGCTGCGTTCTGGATTCCAGTGATCTGCGAACGTTTTACCAATATGAATCCTGATTTGCAGGTGACCTTGGTTGAAGGCGATGGCGCAGAGCTTCAAGAACGAATGCTCCAAGGGCATCTCGACGCGGTGTTGACTCATACGCGGCACTTAGTGCCCCACGTTGAGTTTCGCCGGGTGATGTCTGGGCGTCCCTACGTGCTGGTCGGAGGCAATCACCGGTTGGCTCAGCGCAAAAGCGTCCGGCTCTCAGAATTAGCCGAGGATGACTTCGTCTCCTTGGACATCCCCACGGTGCGTGACAATCAACTGGTCAACTTGCGAATGTCCGGACTGGATCCGAAGGTGCGTTGGAGCTCGCAGAGTTTTGAAGCGGTACGCGGGTTGGTGGCGCGGGGGCTTGGCTACACGGTTCTGGTGCAACGTCCTCCGGTAGATCTTAGCTATGACGGCCTGCCGCTGGCGGCGCTGGAAATTGAAGGGCAGGTCGGTGAAAGCGACATTTGTGTTGCCTATACGGCGTCGGCCCGACCGAGTTTGCGGTTGCGTGCATTCCTCGATTTCTGCGAGGAAATTGGAACGGAAAAGGAAAACAGGGTTGGCTAGCGCCTGACGGCTCCAACCAACCCTGAGTTCTGCGTCGTATTACGAGATCTCTTCAGCCTCGAGGTCTGCCTCGCGACCTTCCTTGACTCCTCGCATGGCTAGTCCGGCAACAATAAATGTTGCGGCCCATACCCCGCCGGCGATCCAAAGAGTTCCGCCGCCAAGCAGTACCAGCCCTGCGACGATCATCGGAGTGAACCCGGCACCCACGGTGGACGAGAGCTGGTACACCAGCGACGCACCGGTATAACGGATGCGGGTGGGGAACAGCTCCGCGGTAAAGGCGCCAAATGGCCCAAAGATCGTGGCTTGGACAATGCCGTTAGCGATGAACAGTGCGATAGCGAAGAGCCATAGTTCTCCCATCTGCAGCATCCACATAATTGGCAGCGCCATGATGGCTCCGGCGGCGATGCCGGCCATCATCACCGGTCGACGTCCCAGCTTGTCGGAATAGCGGGCTGCAAACCAGATGCCTACTACGGTCAGTGCGGCACCGATTGCTTTGACGTTCAGCACCGCGGTGCGGTCCATTCCCGCTTCTTCGACTACATATGAAATAGCCCAGACCGTCATAAGTCCCTGAACGGTGTACGAGCTCATGCCAACCAGCGTTCCGCGTATGACTGAACGTGGATATTTGGTGATGACTTCCATGAACGGAGTCTTGCGCTCCTCGGCCTTGTCTTCCAAAGCCAGGAAAAGCGGGGATTCGGAGACCTTGAGACGAATAATCAGACCGATGCCAACCAGCGCAATGCTGATCAGGAACGGAATGCGCCAACCCCAGGAGAGGAACTGGTCCTCGGGCATGAGGGTGACAGCTGATACGGCGAGTGTTGCCAGCACCGCGCCAGCCGGACCGCCCATATTGGCGAAGCTCGCGGCAAATCCGCGGCGTTCCTTGGGTGCGTGTTCCAACGCCATCAGCATGGCGCCACCCCACTCGCCGCCTACGGCCAAACCCTGAATGATGCGCAGTGCGATGAGCGCGATTGGTGCAATCATGCCCACTTGAGCAGTTGGCGGCAGCAGGCCGATCAATGTCGAAGCGCCGCCCATCATTGCCATCGAAGTAATCAGTACACCCTTGCGGCCAATTTTGTCGCCGAAGTGACCAAAGACGATGCCGCCCAGCGGGCGAGCGAGGTAACCCACCGCAAGCGTGGCGAAGGAAGCGAAAAGCGCTACGGACGGAGTCATCCCGACGAAGAACACCTTGTTGAAGACCAAGGACGCGGCGGTGGCATAGAGGATAAAGTCATAGAACTCGATCGCGCTGCCGATGAAGCTGGAGGCAAGAATGCGACGCATCTGCGGGGAGTTCAAAGATGGAACCTTCAAATCCGCACCTGCTGCATTTTGCTGGGTGTTGATGGTGTTGCTCATCGGGCTGCCGCCATTTCACTAAGGGCCCGACTGAATGAAATCTTGTCGAGATCGTTGGGAACCAAATAATTTCCAGAGAACTTTGACGCATGTCCAAGCCATACCGATAGCGGGGTGGTGCCCGGTACCAGGTGGTGCAAGGCCAGGGTGCGTGCCCCAGCTTGTTCGGCGAGATCAATGGCTTGCTCGGCGGAGGTATGTGCACGCCGGTGATGATCCATAGAGGCCTGTGCCTCCAAGGTACCAATGGATCCGTACGCACGTTGCACCCAGTCGAAATCGATAGCTTCATGCAGTAACAAATCGGTGTCCTTGGCCAGAGCGACCAGGTTCTGGCAAGGCGAGGTGTCTCCGGAGATCGTGACAGAGCCTTCGGCGGTATCGAAGCGGAACGCAAAGGCCGGCGCGATCGGTGGATGCTTCACCAGCGTCGCGGTGACCGTCACCAGCTCATCGGTGTAGATGACA
>DNHA01000122.1:0-177 GCA_003486025.1 Micrococcaceae bacterium
GGCCAGGTTCAGATTTGCTTGGGCGCCGTGTTCCTGTGCCAGGTCAGAGATTTTGCCGGCCAGCTGAGTATCGCGCAGCGATACTCCCCCGACGTCATGGGAGACCAGCGTGACGAACAAGGTGTCGTACCGCCAGTCCACATCCGGGTGGTGGTTGGCTTCCTGCGCTAGAGCACC
>DNHA01000122.1:188-752 GCA_003486025.1 Micrococcaceae bacterium
GCTGAGGAAGAACATTTGAAGGCGGTGCGCAGCGATCCGAGCACGTAACGCCAGTGCGGTAAGTGCGCCATTTTGGCTTCTCGGGTTGCTTGATCCAGAACTTCATTGTCTGACATGGTCCTCGCCTCTCGTGCATTCACGGAATCGCGTTCACTGCGAAACTACGGCTTTTGCATATGCACAGTCTCCCACCATCGAAGTCATGCGTGAAGAGCTGGCAGGGTTCAATCAGAATTCACCGTCCACGACGTTTATACAGCTCACCTAGGGCACCGGAAAGTGCTCGCGGCACAATCCCGATCAGATGATTTACCAGCCAAGTCAACCTCTGGTTTCACGAGCATCACCGCTGGTAGTCTCGGTTCATGGATGAAGAATTGCGCGGGTTCCTGAAGTCTTTCGCCCACTTGGCAGAACTTGCCGAGCAATACCAGCAGCAGCCCAAGGGCAAGCTTTTGGCCCCGGTGCTGGCTGACCATCTGGGAATAGATCCTGGCACGCTCTCCCTGGTTGTTGAAAACTTCGCGTCCCACCGCTTGGCCGACGCGAACAATGTCCTGGAAC
>DNHA01000122.1:861-1710 GCA_003486025.1 Micrococcaceae bacterium
CCTTCCTACACCACGTTGGCGGTAGGTCCTGGAAAACAGCAGCGATTCCTGTCTTTTGGCATTCACTTATTCACCACCGGGCAAACACCCATGGTCATCCTGCTGCGCCAGGCAAACCCGGAATACGGCAAACCGGAGGCGACTTTGGAAGTCTTGTGCGCCGATGAGAAGCTTGTTGATTCCTTCCTCGCCGATTTCCGCGAGCAGCTGCACAGCACCAGCATCTACCGCGGCCAAGTCATTTCCTTCAAGTCCAGCGAGTACTCCGAATCCAACGCCGGCATCACCTTCCACCAGCGCGAAGAAATCGGTGACGAGCAGCTGATCCTTCCTGCGGGTCTGCGAGAACGAATCGAGGAGCAGGTGCTGGGCATCGGAATTCACCGTGANNGCCCTCTTGGCCCACGGTTCCCATCTCAAACGCGGGGTGCTGCTTTATGGCCCGCCGGGGACGGGCAAGACACATACGGTGAGATACCTGGCTTCGGCGGCTACCGATCATACGGTCATCTTGCTCAACGGCAATACCCTGTCCTTGGTTTCGCAGGCCTCGGCCATGGCCCGTGCGTTACAGCCATCTATCGTAGTGCTCGAGGATTGCGATCTGATTGCCGAAGACCGCAGCTTTGGCCATGGACCGCAGCCCTTGCTCTTCGAGGTCTTGGATTCCATGGACGGACTGGATCCTGACGCAGACGTGTCCTTTGTGCTGACCACCAACCGGGTGGAATCCTTGGAACGGGCTCTGGTCCAGCGTCCGGGACGTATCGATCTGGCGGTCCAGATCCCCCGGCCCGATTTTGACGGGCGCAAGGCGCTGCTTCGGCTCTACGGTTCAAAACTGGAGTT
>DNHA01000122.1:1778-3151 GCA_003486025.1 Micrococcaceae bacterium
GACCGCTTCCATCGCCGGAGTGCAGGTCACCGAGCGGCATGTGCGCATTTCAGCGGCGGAGCTCATGGATGATTCGGCAACACTGACCCGGAACTTCCTCGGCGGCACCGAAGACCCAGATCTGGACGGCGGAGAACCGGACGAGGAAAGCTATGGATCCTTTGGTTGGTCGCCGCAACCTGAGACGAGGAGTTTCGGATTTGTCACCGGTGCCAAAACAAGTTCTGATGCGGAGTCACCTGATGCGAAAGACGACTAGGTCTCTGACGGCTTTCGCTTGATACGCAAGAAACTACAACCTCGTTGGACAGTCATAGCTATGGCCGGGAATCACTGTTCGTGATTCCCGGCCACAGCTATGTATTCCTAATGATTAGCTGCCAAACTGGGTCAGACTAGTTCACTTCGTGAAGTTTCTGCTTGAACCGCTCTGGCAGCGTCAGCGTCAGCGTAGCGATCATTGACAGCGCCACAATCGACAGGGCGATGGTGGTCAACGCTACGGTGCCGTTCTCGGTGTTCTGGAAGATCCAAGCTGCTATGAATGGAATCGGAGCACCGAAGATCAAGCCGCCGAAGGTCATGCCCAGAGCCGAACCGGTGTAGCGCATGCTTGTTGGCAGCGACTCAGCGAAGAACGCGGCCTGGGTACCTGCGTTGAATTGAATTCCAACCATGCGCCAGATTCATCTAGGCTAGCCACGTCAACGTCTGAGTCACTGAGCACCAGAGCTTTGCCGCAAAACTGCTCCCCAGAAGCTGCTGGTACTAAAATCGGAGAGGTCTGCCCACGCTTCTCCGCAACTAGATGCACGCCTGAGGTCCATGAAAACTAGCTCGCCACGATTTGAAGTTCCGGTGCTCCTCGGAACCCAAACATTGTTCAACATCGGCTTCTACGCCGTGGTGCCCTTTCTTGCGATTGTCCTGACCAACGATTTCCTCTTGGCCGGAACCGCAGTAGGACTCATTCTGGGAATCAGAACCTTCGCTCAGCAAGGCCTGTTTCTTGCCGGCGGTATCCTCGCGGACCGCTTCGGCGCACGGAGCGTCATTCTCATTGGGTGTGCAGTACGTGCAGCAGGTTTCATCACGCTGTCCGCATCCTTGTGGACCGGCACCCCGACGCTCTGGCTGTTCATCCTGGGAACATTGCTCACGGGATTCGGCGGAGCCCTCTTTTCCCCAGGCTTGAACATCCTGGTAGCAGCGGCCCAAGTAGCCCGCGAAAACAACCAGCATTCCCAAGCCAAACAATCCACGCTCTTCGCCTGGTTGAGCATTACCGGAGAAATTGGTGCGGTCACCGGGCCACTGGTTGGCGCGGCGCTTTGGGGCTGGGGTTTTGCCACCGTTGCAGGTTTTGGGGCTGC
>DNHA01000059.1 GCA_003486025.1 Micrococcaceae bacterium
AGCACGAATAATTTCTGCGGCGTAACCACCCACGTTGAGCGTGAAAGCGATGATGGCCGAAGGCCATGGGTCAATGGTGATCCCCACCGAAGGCAGTCCGTAGAAAATCACGAACAGCTGCACCAACAGTGGAGTGCCGCGAATGATCGAGATATAGCCCCGGGCAATGCCTGAAACTACTTTATTGGTGCTGATCCGCATCAGCGCGACCATCAGGGCCACTGCAAGCCCCAAGGCAAAGCTGATTATTGCCAGCGGAATAGTGGCAGTCAGCGCGCCGCTGACCATGGGCCACAATGAGTCCAAAGCTAGCTGCCAAAGTGAATCCATTTATTCTCTTCCCGTCCTTTGCAACGGACACTGGCCCCAAAGGGGAACCTTGGGGCCAGTTTACGTGTCGAAGTGCTGAAGGAGGTTAGCTACTTGGTGATGTCTTCGCCAAAGTACTTTTCCGAAATCTTTGTCAGCGTGCCGTCGGCTGAAAGCTCATCGAGCGCGCCATTGATCGCGTCGCGAAGTTCTGGCTGGTCTTTCTTCAGTGCCACCACGGTCTCGGTCTTTTCTTCTGATTCCGCAGAGATCTTGATGCCGTCATCCGGGTTGGTTTTCTGCGAGTCCAAGTAGGTCAATTTGTCGTTGATGGTCGCATCCACCCGTCCCTGCTTCAACAGCGTAACCGCCTGTGCCCAGCCCTCTACGGCCTGGATCTTCGCGCCGGCAGCTTTAGCGTCATCATGGAAGCTGCTGGTCAGCGACTGTGCGGTGGTTTTTCCTTTGAGTGAGTCGAAGGAGGTGATTTCCGTGTTGTCGCTCTTGGTGACGATGACTCCGCTGGAGTAGTTATATGGCTTGGAAAGCAGGTACTTTTCTTCGCGCTCAGGCGTCACGCTGACCTGATTGGCAATTACATCAAAACGGCCGGCTTCCAGACCGGCAAAGATGCCATCCCACTGAGTTTCCTGGAATTCGACCTTGACCCCAAGCTGTTCGCCAACAGCCTCGATGACCTCGACATCGAAGCCGGTGAGCTTATCTGCCTCGTGGTAGGAAAAAGGCCGGTAGGTACCCTCGGTGCCAACGGTTAGCACACCGCTGGATTCCACGTGCTGCAGGAGATTCTCATCGGTGGCGCCGGAGGTTTCAGAACCGGTGGTTGAGGAGCCGCACGCACTCAGTGCCAGTGCGAGTACTGCAGTGATTGCAAGGAGTGGAGCTGTGCGCTTCATGTTGGCCTAACTATGTGAGGTGACGAGGTGATCTATACCTTGATCAACGGTGCTTAGCGACGCGGTATTCCGTAAGATTCCCGTGAATACCCCGACGAAGCAACTGACGTGTCATATAACTTCTTTTGCGGATTCCCACCTGCTGACCTGAACTTGGCTAAATTCCAAGCATCAAAGCCAGCAACACCATCATAGGTATGGCACAGATTGTGGTGATCAACACCGTATCCTTCGCAACGGTCACACCACGCTCATAACGTTGGGCGGTGATGAAAATATTCTGCGCGGTAGGCAGCCCCGCCATGATCACCGCGGCAACGAGCATCCCACCGGTGAGTCCAAAAAGATAGACCGCGGCAAGCCACGCAATCAGTGGTTGGATGAATAATTTGGCGGCTGAACCGAGCAGCACATCGGCTCGACGCCCGGATTTCTTGTCCAGAGGTTTGGAACCGACTAAGGAGATGCCAAAAGCCATCAACATGGCGGGAATTGACGCACCTGAAATGAGTTCAATGGGTGCTAAGACGAGTTCCGGAACTTCAAAACGAGTCAACGCCACCACCAGCCCCAACAGCGATCCGATGATCATCGGGTTTTTGGCCGTGGCAACCAGCAGCGCGATGGGAGTGGTGCGGTGAGTACTGGTGGTGGCGTCGAGCATCGCAAGATTAATCGGCTGGTAGATCGCCAATTGGAAGAGGATGATGGGTGCCGCATGGGACATATCGCCCAGTACATACAGGGCTATAGGTAAACCAAGATTTGCGGAGTTCACCGTCGAAGCGGACATCGCCGCGACGATCCGCTCAGCTGGCTCGCGACGCAACCACTTGTAGGTCGCCACATGGTAGATCACTGCCGTGAGCCCGGCAGAAATAGCCGCCACCCACATCAGTGGACCAAGAACTGCAACGGGATCCGATTCGGCCAGAGTGACAAAGAGCAGCGCCGGGCTGGCGACAAAAAACGTCAACCGGCTCAGTACATGGCGGCCTTGCTCACCGAGCACCCCGGTGCGGCCTACCAGATAGCCCACTAGAATCACGATCCAGATAATCGAGAATCCTGACAGTACTCCGGCCATTCGGACTCCTCGGTTCAACAATTCTGGGGTGCTGCCAATGCAAAACGTCGGGACACCCTGGGGTGTCCCGACGTTTCAGAATGCGAGCGGGCGACGGGAATCGAACCCGCGTATCGAGCTTGGGAAGCTAGCGCTCTACCATTGAGCTACGCCCGCAATGCACCGAGCGGCCTATTGACGGCCCGGGCAGAACCCAGCTTATCCTAAGAAAAGGTCAGGTCAGAAATCAGCATTCGGTGATGTCAAAAAAAGACTTTGAGCTTACTCGGAGCGTTTTTGCTTCAGCAGTTCTTCCTTCAGAATTGCCACGCCATCGGCAGGAACCTCAAAACTCAGTTCGTCTCCCGGATTCACCACAAAACCGGTGCCTTCCAAGGCACGCACAATGGTGGCACCCTGAACCTTCACACCATAGGGTGCCATATCGATGTACGTGCCGGGGATGCGATCCAAACCGGTGAATAAAGCCACCATTGCTGCGCCCTGAGGATTGGTCAGCAGCATTGGCTGCGCGTTTTTGTTCTCTTCGGTCACTTCTTCCCGCGAGAGGAAGTACACCTCGGCGCTCATGAACGCGCTGATGACCGAACCTGAGAGCTCAGGTTTGTTAAGCCCGGCCTGCAACATCATTTCAAAGTGGGTTTTGGCCCGGGCCCGTTCCTGGTCCATTGGCGTTTCGACAACCATATTTGGACGTTCGTCGGGGTTGTTTCCGTCCAGTGGGGTATTGCTGTTTTCGGAGCTCATGTACACAAGCATGTCGCGCAAAACCCGCAGGTGCAAACACCGAATGAGGTTTTTTGGCACAAAGGCCTAAAATAGATGAAGAGCAAACATCTTCATTTCCAAGGACTGAGCATGCCTGAATTTCGTTATGAAGATCTTCTGCCGATTGGCGAAGATCAAACCCCATACCGCAAGATTTCCTCCGAAGGCGTCGACGTAGTCGCCGGACCGGACGGTAAAAACTTCCTGCAGGTAGCACCCGAAGCGTTGGAGCAGCTGGCCGAAACGGCTCTGCACGATATCAATCATTACCTGCGTCCGGCTCACTTGCAGCAGCTGCGCAACATCCTTGATGATGACGATGCCAGCCCGAACGACAAGTTCGTGGCGTTGGATCTGCTGAAGAATGCAAACATTGCTGCCGGTGGCATCCTGCCAATGTGCCAGGACACCGGAACCGCAATCGTCATGGGTAAGCGTGGACAGCGTGTGCTGACCGAAGAACAGGACGAGATTTCGCTTTCCCGCGGCATCTACAACGCGTACACGCGTTTGAACCTGCGCTACTCGCAGCTGGCCCCGATCACCACCTGGGACGAAAAAGCGACAGGAAATAACCTGCCAGCCCAGATTGATCTGTACGCCGACACCAAGCCCGGCCACGATACGGACTATAAATTCCTGTTTATGGCCAAGGGCGGCGGATCTGCCAACAAGTCATTCCTCTACCAGGAAACCAAAGCAATCTTGAACGAGAACGCCATGCTGACGTTCCTCGATGAAAAGCTGCGTTCCCTGGGTACCGCGGCCTGCCCGCCGTACCACTTGTCCATTGTGATTGGTGGCACCAGCGCCGAAATGGCGTTGAAGACCGCTAAATACGGTTCGGCAAAGTACTTGGATTCGCTGCCTACGGAAGGGGCGATGACCGGTCGTGGATTCCGCGATACCGACCTGGAAGAAAAAGTTCTGGAAATGACCCGTCACTTCGGCATCGGTGCTCAGTTCGGTGGTAAGTACTTCTGCCACGACGTGCGCGTGGTGCGTTTGCCGCGACATGGTGCCTCGCTGCCAGTGGCTATCGCGGTCTCCTGCTCGGCGGACCGTCAGATGATGGCGAAGATTACCGCTGATGGCCTCTTTGTCGAACAGCTGGAAACCGATCCGGCACGCTTCATGCCAGATGAAAACCACCCGGCGCTGGCAGCCCACGATGACGAGACTTCCGGTGTCTCGGGCACCGGTGGTTCGTCGGTAGTTAAGATCGACTTGAACAAGCCAATGGCTGAGATTCTGGCTGAGCTTTCCAAATTCCCAGTCAAGACCCGCCTATCGCTGACCGGCCCACTGGTGGTGGCCCGCGATATCGCGCACTCCAAGATCAAGGAACGCTTGGATGCTGGCGAAGAAATGCCACAGTATTTGAAGGACCACCCGGTCTACTATGCAGGTCCGGCCAAGACCCCTGAGGGGATGGCTTCGGGTTCCTTCGGCCCAACTACCGCCGGTCGTATGGACTCCTACGTGGATCAGTTCCAGGCCGCCGGCGGCTCGATGGTGATGCTGGCCAAGGGCAACCGCTCCGGACAGGTGACTGCCGCCTGCAATAACCACGGCGGCTTCTATCTTGGTTCCATCGGTGGCCCGGCCGCCCGCCTGGCCCAGGACTGCATTAAAAAGGTTGAGGTCCTGGAATACGAGGAGCTTGGCATGGAAGCAATCTGGAAGATTGAGGTCGAAGACTTCCCAGCATTCATCGTCGTAGATGACAAGGGCAACGACTTCTTTGCCGAGACCATGAAGCCGACCTTCACCGGCATTCCGGTCCGCGCTAAGTAGCACGCACCACGGAAGCAAAAAACCGCGGGATCCAGTTCAGTTGAACTGGGTCCCGCGGTGTTTAAGAGTTAGTGGAAGTTGAACTATTCCTGAGTGAAGCCGAAGCCCCAGTCCCGGTATGGGGGAAGGAAGCGCAATACGAGCAAATCATCGTCATTAACTTGATTTGTTTCGTCTGCGGACTTCTTTTCCTCCTTCTTCGGTTTATCAGCTGGTTTTGGTTCCTCGTCGACGGTCACAGAATTCTCTACGGTTTCAGCATCGTCTTTGGTGCTGTCTTGTTCCGCGTCGCGCAGCATCTGGTGGTATTCCTCAAAGGTCTCGGCCTTTGCTTGTGTCATCGCGGCCGCATGATCCTTGCCGACATAGCGCACATGCCAAGGCTCATACTTATACCCGGTAATTTCCTCTTTACCTTGCGGGTAGCGAATGATCAGACCGTAATCCGCGGCGTGCTCGGCCACCCAGATGCCGGCCCTGGTCTGTCCGAATTCTTCCTTCAAATCTGTGCCGCTGCCAATGCTGCCTACGTCTGGTGCGAGGCCTAGTTGGTGTTCGCTGGTGCCCGGTCGAGCAGAAATACGTTCTGCGTAGGTCGTGCCGTACTTAGCCTGATACTGGTTGAACAGCACCGCTTGGCGTCCGTATGAGCGGTATGCACTCAACAACTTCAGGCTATGGCCCGCATTACGGGCTCCCGCCATGAGATCTTCTACGGCTTCGGCTGCTTTAGGGCGTAGCTTGTTGGAAGTGCCAGCAACGTTTACCAATTTT
>DNHA01000187.1:0-3880 GCA_003486025.1 Micrococcaceae bacterium
TTTGCCACCTAGAAACAAACTTCACAACTACCTTCTCCAAGACAAAAAATCGAGTTCCCCCTCCCCTCCCTTTAGAACACGGGACGAATATAGATCGACCGCCTTCACAGGATTTTCCAACACACCAATATCACTGACATCACCCCCATTGATATGATAAACGAGGCCATCGCGCTTCGAGTCCAGAACAAATAACTGATCACCTGTGGCACCTTGAACACCTTCTTCTCGTGTATCTAAAAAACAGCGCATAGATACCCATTCATAATCCGTACAATCATGCACGTTGCGACGTACCACTACAGATTCCGGAACGCACCTTATAAGTCCAGCCATTAACTCCCCGGAGTTTCGACCATAAGATCCGATGATTTTATCAACTGGAACCCAAGATGCTTGCGGGTGCGCAACCAGGCGCCTGTTCAGCAAAGGTTTATCAGGAATACTCGCTGGAATTTTCCACCCCCCCGTCCTCCATAACCACGACTTGGAGATTCCGTCCGGCAGAGCGAGAATAGAGCCGAAGGAGTCATTACCATCCTCAAATGTCACGCCTATTATACTTGGCTCTATCTTAACCAATCCACCCGGAGTTTCAATAAACAAAAAAGGAGAAACAAAATCCGGACCATCAGGACGTAATAAATTTTTTACCAAAGACAACCCAAGAAGAAGATCGCCACCCAATTCAGTAAGAACGGCATAAGACTCAGGCTGATAAAACTTAAAGGTCTCCAGCAACCAAGACTTCCCATTTTCGATAATTCGTTCGATCGCAGCCCCTCTATCCGCCATTATACTGGACGAATACATCGACGGAATATCACAAAAACGCCGGTAAATCCCACCATTAAAATCAACCACAATACCCTCCCGTCGCTAGTCAACATTAAACTTTTCGACAACCCTTGCAACCTTCTCCCTAATAGTAGATTGCACTAGCAACAATGACTACAGGACCGCCACGGCTAGAGCGAACGCCAGGCCTGTGCGGCGATTGGGATGCCACGGTCGACGGCACGCTACCGACTTCTACCGGCTCGGGACGAAGAGGTGATCGCGTTATTGGCCGAGCTCTTAGCGGTTTCCGGAGCGCGGCTTCGGCCGGCTGTTTCAACTGATTCGTCGCCGCTGGTCTGGAATCACAAACGTATCAGGCGTGTGTATTGCCTGATGAAGCTTAATCAACGTCGGCGAGGGAAGAAGCGCCTTCCAAACCGACACCCGAAGCCGTTGGTAGCCGGTGGGCAGATCAACGGCAGCTGGTCGATCAGCTTCATGTCCGACGCGCTTGGGATGGACGATGGTTCCGTACATTCAACGCAATCGACGATTTAAGCCGCGAGGCTTTGGCCATCGAAGTTGATCTTAATCTTCCGGCTACTCGGGTCATCCGCACTTTGGAACGAATTGCGGCGTGGCGCGGCTATCCCGCAAAACTTCGCCTGGACAACGGCCCTGAGTTCATCGCCCTAGCGTTGGCGGAATGGGCTGAGCGCAAGAACATTGCGCTGGATTTTATCGAACCAGGACGGCCGATGCAGAACGGTTTCATCGAACGCTTCAATGGCAGCTTCCGACGTGGCGTGCTGGATATGCTCGTGTTCCGCAACCTCGGAGAAGTATGCGAACAGGCGGAGCGGTGGCTGGCCGATTACAACACTGAGATACCTCAAGACAGCCTCGGCGGGCTGACGCCCGCCGAATTCCGCCAATACCACGAACCGGAAACCTCTAATTTAGCCTGGCATCGAAATACGGGGAGTCGACAGCAGCACCTGGAATCTCCCGATAATTTTTTCGGAGCTCTTCCCAGTTACACCTACTGCAACACCGGCTGCCTCGGCAAATCAGGCTAAAATCGTGGTTACAGTCTGACAGGTTGCGAGGATTTATTCAGAGACTCTCTAACCTGCGGAATGCCGTCAGCTACCATTCCCGAATCCTATCCATTGCGTCTTGCAACAGAGCTTGATCTTTAGGAGGGCGAACTAGATACCGCCGACAGGCCTCCATAAGAACCTCCGCACAAGCCGCCTCACTAACGATCATGTTCAACAGGTCTATACCCGGGCTTCCATATCCAAATTCGACACCTTCAAACAAATCCTCTTCAGACCAGCCATTCGGATCAGGAAACCTACAATAAGCCCCATCAACACTCAAGCCCTCTCTATTTGAAACCGAGCAAGCCGCCTTAACAAACAACCCACAGCTATAAATAGAATCCCAATAGGCCTTCATGATCCAATTGGCGGTGAGCCCCTCGTACGACTCGTCAAACAAGTCCACATCAAACTCCTGTTATTTAGGATGAAAATTAGTAACCGCACCCGTAACCTTATCCAAATACACCCTGAAAGAAACACCTCCAGCAGAGGCATCATACTGAAACTTTCCTTCTGATCTCGCCTTAAGATAACCACCTTCCGCAGCAGTCCTGCCGAGATTATAAATCTGCACATCAGAAAAGTAAGCTGGGTCATAGACCGTCTTATAGTAAGTTTCCTCCTTATATCCGATTTGACTTCCCGCCCTATCATACGCTGGAATCTTGTACGCGATCGTATAGATTCCACCCGAGCGCTGAACAGGGCCACCCAAGATCTGCAGGCCGTTATTTGAAGCAAAAGAGGCAAATTCCTGGAGATTATGCCCACCAGCCACACCACTTCTCTGCGTAAACCCATCAACAGTAGAAATGTGCCGTTCAATGTTTGAATTGAAAACAACAGAACTCGGAATATTATTTCCAATACGCATGTCCCCGGAAATATATCGAGAAGGAAATGCCACATTGTATTCAGTTAGAGTCGACTGAATATAGCTATCGGTTTGACCCGAAAGTGTCCCGCTTCCCACAACGTTCTTGGGGCGCAACACCTGAGCGGACCCAGCAAGATCCATAGCCACCGCACCAAATTGGTTAGCACCGGCAACTTGCTCCGGCGTTCCTCCCGCCATAGTAGTTACTCCACCCGGCAAGCCAAATATCGGACCTAACAGCGCGATCTCGATCTGATTTCGCGAATCCAGTGTCAACCCGCCTCGCGGCGCACGGGCTTGCGGCCCGACCCAATCAGTTTCCGTCAACAGTCTAAGAACATGCTGATATAGCTCTGGAACTGGTTTTCCCAAATCCAAGCTACCCGCCAATCCGCGTGCCAATAGAGAGTCATATTCTTTCGTCCCTGGCTTCATACTGAACAACACAAACTGCTCTTCCGGGGTCAGATAAGACCAGTAGCTGTCTTTTACTTTGCGACTCTGATCTTGGCTGACTTCTGCCCAGCGTACGTCTACGGCCTCCAGACAAGCCATGTTGCCATTGCATTCAGCACGCTCTGTGTCCTTCGCCTTACGCTGCGGAGCACTCAAGTAATTGTTTTCGATAGCGTTACCCGCAATATCACTTCCCAGCGCAGCACCAGACACGCCATTGCCAATTCCTCCCGCCAACGCCCCCACGGCCTGCGACAACGCAAGGATCGCCTCCTTCTGCGTACCATCCAACTCACCGGTGTGCCCCGGGTACAGCGCCTCCGTCAGTAGCTTCGCCGCCAGCTCACCACCCGCCGCAGCCGCCGCACCACCAGCAGCATTACCCCCATTGACCTCAGCCAACAGCGCACCCAGCAACGCATGTGAAAGCAGCTGCGCAGCCGCATTCGGATCACTGCCGTGTTTCTCATCGAACTTGTTACCAATCAAGTTTGCGATGTAGGGCGCCAGCGCATTGGTGGCCACCGCCCCACCGCCTTGGCCGGAGACCACGCCAACCAACAACGTGGTCACTGCTTCCAAGGCGCGGCCTTTCTCACTGCCAATTCCCCAGCTCTTGCCCTGTGCGTCGGCCGCCTTGAACTCCGCTTCACGATTG
>DNHA01000187.1:3887-4509 GCA_003486025.1 Micrococcaceae bacterium
TCCAGATTGCGCATCGCTTGATTAGCGATGTCGTTCGCCACCTGCTTACTCGCGGCCATCACCGCACCCATCGCCCCGGCCATGATCTGCTGGTCGGCCAGCAGCTTGTCGGCGTTCGGCAAGGCTTCCAGCGCACGGTGCGCGGCAGCCGCGTCGGTGTTTACCCCAAGCTCGGCTGCAGTGGTCTGCTTGCCGCCGATGACGATATTGCCTTCGGTCAGCGTGGCGTACGTGGTGCTGTTGTCGCCCCCCTTTTCGTTCATCGGCACGCCGCCACCGAAACTTGGCGTCGCCCCTTCCGCTACTGGCTTCCAGCCGTTCATGCCACCTGCGTAACCGCCGCTGATACTGCCTGAGCTGGTCTTGTGATCCATCTCGTTCTGCAGATCGCGGAAGGTCAGGGTCTGTGCTGTCAGTTCACTCTTGCCAGCATTGGTGCTGGCGATGGCGCCGCCGACCAGATTCACATGCCCGGCCTCGACGTGATAGCCGCCCTCGCCCGCGAACAGCCCCGACTGCTGGCCCACCCCCTGATAGCTGCCGTTGGACTTCCCACCGCTGGCGTAGCCATCGGCGCTCCAGGCGGTACCGACCGATGCCTGCACCCGCACGCCGACCTGGC
>DNHA01000187.1:4517-5407 GCA_003486025.1 Micrococcaceae bacterium
ATGCTCTCGGCGGTGTCCTGCAACGACTCGATGCTCAGCGTGCCGCCGGTCTGCACGTCGATACGATCAGCGGTGGCCGTTGCGCCACGCAGCGTGGTATCACCCTCGGCCTTCAGCGAGATGTTCTTTCCGCTGAGCGTGGTGTTCTGGTACATGGTGCTGTCTGAGTTCGACTTGCTGCTGCCCACGCTGGCTTCGGCATAAACATAAAAACCGGTTTGCGCACCAACCGTTACACCAACGCCCACTTCGGCGCCGGCGTTGCTGCTCTTGCTCTTGTCCTGCAGATGGGTCTGCCCGGCCTCGAGCAGAATGTCGCGTGCCGAATCCAGACTGATCGTATTACCCGCGCTCAGGTTGCCCTGCACCACATGGATATCGCCGCTGGTGCTAGTGAGGTTGAGGTTGCCGCCGGCCTGCAGGGTGGAACCTTGCGATACCACGCTGCTGCCGTCTGCGCTGCTGCTGGATTTTTTGAAGCCCACACCAGCTTCTGCACTTAGTAGCGACCCGCTGCCACCAACACCTGCTGCGTTGGCAATGGCGCTGGCCGATTGATAGGCGCTGGCTGCCGCGGCCATGCCCTGCATCTGCGACAGCCGTCCGTCGGACTGGCGTGCGCCGTCAACATTGTTGATCAAGTCGATCAACGGCGACTTCACCCGCGCGAATACACCGATCTTCAGGTCATCGTCGCTCTGCGAGTAGTGCCCAACCTCATCGGCGGTGAGCAGCTCTATTTTGGCAGCGGTGATGTTGATGTCCTTGTCGGCCACCACGTTGCTGGCAATCTGGCTATAGGTGCCGCCAGCACTGAGATTCACGTTGCCGCCCAAGCTACCGACATTGCTGGCCACCTGCGAGACCTGCCCGCTTTCGTCGGTGTGCTG
>DNHA01000187.1:5489-7138 GCA_003486025.1 Micrococcaceae bacterium
TGGCCACTGCGGATACTCAGATCGCCCGCAGCGTGGATATTGACGTCCTTCTCGGCAACAACGTTAGCCGCAGTGAGGCGAATGTCGCCTTCACTGGTGGCCATGCGCACGCCGCCGCCCACCGACAACTGGGTGCCGGTGATGGTGTCGCTGCTGCCGGTGCCTTCACCGCGCGAGTTGTTGGTGCCGAACGGCAGGCCGCTGGTGTTGTTGGCCATGCCCCAACCCTTGCCACGACTGCTGCTCTCGGAGCTCTCGGTGTTGTGGGCAACATCGAACACGATGTCCTTGGTTGCCAGCAGCAAGGCGTCGCCTTCGGCCGCCATCTGCGCACCTTGACTGTAGATGGAGCCGCCATTGGCCACCAAGGTCAGGTCGCCGCCAGCACTGAGCTGGGCTACACGCGCGTCGCTGGTGGAATTGCTCTGATTGCTGTTGGAACGCTGACTGCCCGCAGTGACAACCACCGGAGTAGTCGCTGCACGCAAACCGGAAGCTACACCTTCGGCAGTGCGAGTTATCTTGCCCATGGTAGAGCCACTGTCCGCCATTCCATCGGTAGTGGAATCGCGGGCGCTGCGGTAAGCCTTGCCCGGGTCGTAGGTCACCCCCACCGAGAACCCGCTGGACTTGCTCGAAGCGCTGTTCTGGCTATCAGACGTGTCCTGACGGGCGATGAGATTGATGTCTTTGCCCGCCAAGGTCAGGTCCTGCCCTGCGGCAAGATCGGAGGCGGCGATCGTCAGCTGGTTTCCGGCGCTGACCGTCAGGTTTCCATTGATGGAACCCACCGCTGATGCCACCTGTGTCGTGCTTTCCAATTTACTCTGCGTAGTGCTGGAGGACTTTCCATAGCCGACGCTGGCAACGCCTCCGGATATTCCACCTGTCAGACCAGACTTCTTCTGCTTGAAGTCATGCGCTTCCTGATGGGTGTCCTGCGCAGACTCGATCAGCACATTGTTGCCTGCGAAGAGACCGACGTTGCCGTCACCGATAACCTGGGCACCTTGAAGTGTGAGGTCATTGCCAGCCGCTACGCTTACAGCTTGGCCGGTTATCGTGGTCCCGATCGCATAACTGTCATGCCACTCATCATGCGTAGTGGTGGTCTTGCTCTTGAGGAAGCCCCTCTTCTTGCGTTGCTCGTCAACAGTAAGATCATGCTGCTCCTGCGCGACGGTAAAACTAACGTCACGACCGGCAGACAGGCCAACACCGCCTTCATCGCTGGCGACCGTAGCTGCCTGCAAGGTGACATCGCGACCGGCCTGCATCGCAATATTGCCGCCAGCAGTAATCTGCGTACCCTGCACGGCTTCGTCACTGGCTGATACCGCACGCGAGGACTTCTTGCCTGCATATCCGGTGTCGAAAGTGCTGACATCCACAGCAACACTGCTGTTGATATCGCGCCCGGCCTGTACAGCCATCGCTTTACCGGCACTAACATTTGCGGCGGTCAGGTTGACGTCGTTGCCGGCCTGCAACACCACGTTGCCGGCGCCGCTTACCGTGCTGCCGACGTGAGTGGTTTGGCTGGTACGCAGGTAGTTGCGGCTGTCGGCGGTGAAATCCAGGCTTTGCTTCTGCGCGATGGTTTCCAGGTTGAGGTTGCCACCGGCTGCCAGCACGGTTGCGCCGTTCGT
>DNHA01000322.1:0-1978 GCA_003486025.1 Micrococcaceae bacterium
CGGCGTCGGAGACGATCACTTCTTCAACAGCCTTGTCCATGGTCTTGACCACGGAAGTCAGCATGACGGCCTTGTAATCAGGTGCGGTCTCGTAGCCGTCGGAGTCAACCCAAACCAGCTTGATGTCCTTGCCGCCCTTGTTTGCGTCAACCACGGCAGCGCCGGCGCCCTTGCCTACCGGACCGGCAACCGGCATGACCACGTCTGCACCGTTGTCGATGAAGTTTTTGGTCACCTGCTTGCCCTTATCCTGCTTTTCGAAGTCGCCGGTGAAGGTGCCGTCCTGCTTCTTCTTGTCCCAGCCCAGGAGCTTGACGTTCTCGCCCTTGTCTTCGTTGAACTTTGCGACGCCGTCGGCGAAGCCGTCCATGAAGATGGTGACGGTTGGGATCTTGATTCCGCCGAAGGTAGCCACGGTGCCGGTTTCAGAGGCTGCAGCAGCTGCGTAGCCGGCCAGGTATGCTGCCTGAGCCGTGTCGTAAATGATCGGCTTGACGTTTTCAATCGGCTTGTCGTACTGGAAGTCGACGATCGCGAAGTGCTTTTCAGGGTTCGCGGCGGCGGCCTGCGCAGTCGCATCGCCAAGCAGGAAGCCAACGGTGACGGTCAGGTTGCAACCGGCATTCATCATGCCGGTGAGGTTGGTGGCGAAGTCCGAGTTGGACTTCGACTCTGCCTCGCGTGGCTTGAAGCCAATATCATCAGCAGCGGCCATCAGGCCGCGGTGCGATGACTCGTTGAAGGACTGGTCATCAAATCCGCCGGAGTCGGAAACGATGCAGCCAATGTAGTCGGAGTTTCCGGCGGCTTTGCCGGATTCTTCTGGGGCTGCGCCACAGGCGCTTAACGCCAAAGCTGAAATGCCGAGCATGGCTGCGGCCACACCGGTCTTGCGCGATAAGAAGCGCATCTAAACCTCCATGAGTGAAGTGCGAGATTACCGGGAGGCGAGGAACCTTTAGATTCGTGAAGTTGACCTTCGCGAGTGGCACAAAAGTACTAGCTTTCCCATCGTTTCCATAGCCTATCGGAGATACGCCGCAGGTAAAGACGTTGAAGATTACAAACCGGTAACTTCCAGACCATGTGACGGCAAGCGCTTAACGCCAATACCCAAGTCAGATGACAGTTTGTTAAAGCGTCGAACAAGTGTTAAATATTTTCGGGTTTTCCCTAGTTGGCCAGTGCTTCGTCGATGGCTTGAAGGGCCGCTGCTGCCATCAGCCGGACGCCGACAGAAATACTGCCCTCGTCCGGGCTGTAGTCCCCACGATGCAGGTCGAAGGTTTTGCCGCCCGGGGTGCGGGTGCCCAAGCGCAGCATCGCCCCGGAAACCTTCTGCGTCATCCAGGCAAAGTCTTCTCCGCCCATGGACTGCGGAGTCAGTTCGATGGAGGCGGAACCGAACTCGCGACGCGCCGCATCTTCGATCAACGCGGTCGCTTCCGGAGCATTGATGACCGGCGGAACCCCGCGGGTGTGCTGCATCTTGATTTCAACGCCATAGGGCGCGGCCACTTGGCGTACGGTCGCGTCCAGCAGCTCTCCGGCGGCATACCACACCTCGCCGTCGAGGCAGCGCATGGTGCCAGCAAGGTAACCGGTGGCCGGAATCGCGTTCGGCGCGCTGCCGGCGTGGATTTGACCCCACACCACCGATACCGCCGAACGGACATCGAGCTTGCGTCCGAGCACCGCCGGAACCTGGGTGGCGATCTGGCTCATCGCAAAAACAATGTCTTCGGTCAGATGCGGCCGCGAGGTATGCCCTCCCCGGCCGTTGACCTCGATGCGGATGGTGTCGCTGGCGGAGGTGATCGCCCCGATGCGGGTACCGATCTTTCCTACGTCGATGCGCGGGTCGCAGTGCAATGCCAGCACGCGTGGAACCTCGTCCAAAATGCCCTGTTCGATCACCGCGAGTGCACCGCCAGGCAGCTTTTCCTCGGCAGGCTGGAAGATCACCCGGATTTTGCCG
>DNHA01000322.1:2041-5251 GCA_003486025.1 Micrococcaceae bacterium
ACCGTCGTGTGGATGTCGTGGCCGCACGCGTGGGCTACCCCGTCGGTCATCGAGGCGAATTCCAGCCCGGTTTCTTCGAGCACCGGCAGAGCATCGATGTCCGCTCGCAGCCCCAACCGGATCGGCCCCTGCCCCACATCAACAAATGCTCCGGTTTGCTCCATCGGCACCGGGTCGAGTCCGGCCTCGCGCAATGCCGTGAGGATCCGTGCGGTGCTCTGGAACTCGGCGAAGGAAAGCTCCGGATTGCGGTGCAGTTCGCGGCGGAAGTCCAACAGCGCAGGCAACAACGGCTCGGTCCACTGCTGGACGGATGCTAACTTGCCATTTTCATTCATCGAAGACACCTTAACGAAGATACGCGCCGAGCCATGCGCGTCCTAGCCCGCACGTAACTTTTGAACACCCGATGAAATAGTCTTGCGCTCTGCCCGGTCTAGAGGACGGAGGTATCGCCGCGCTCTTTGAGCTGCTCCACGGTCGCTTTGACCTTCTGCGCGTGCTCTTTGGTGGTCACCAGCAAGGCATCAGCGGTATCCACCACGATCACGTCATCAATGCCGATCAAGGCCACCACGCGCGGACGGTCGCTGTAGACCACGCCGGTGGCATTGTCGGCGTACACCCGCACCGCTTCACCGAGGGTGATCACACCCTCTTCGGCGTCTTCGCTGTTCAATCGGCCGATGGCCGCGAAGTCTCCCACGTCATCCCAGTTGAAAATGCCCGGGATCACCGCGACGTCACCGGCGGCGGCGGCCGGCTCGGCCACCGCGTAGTCAATCGCGGTTTTCGGCAGGTCTTCCCAGACCTCGGCCATGACCGCCTCGCGCTGCTCGGTATCCCACGCGTCGGCGATGCGCATAAGTCCGGCATACAGCGCCGGTTCATTGGCTTTCAGGTGCTGGAGCATCAACCCCACCGGCGCGACAAACATTCCGGCGTTCCAGAGGAATCCGCCTCCGGCCAAATAGCGCCGGGCGGTGTCTTCATCCGGCTTCTCCACGAACTCCACCACGCCACGCGCGCTGGGAGCGTTGGGCACGTCCAGGGATTCGCCGGCCTTGATGTACCCAAAGGCGGTAGATGCATGGGTGGGGTGGATGCCAATCGTGACGATTTTGCCGGTGGCCGCGGTGTGGATCGCTTCGACCAGCGCCTGCTGGAAGATTTCCACCGGGCCGATGACTTGGTCCGCGGCGAAGGATCCCATGATGATGTTCGGATCCCGGCGGTAGAGAATTGCGGCAGCCAAGCCGATGGCTGCGGCCGAATCGCGTGGTGCCGGTTCGAGCACCAGGTTTTCATCGGAGATTTCAGGCAGTTGGGCTACGACCGCTCCGCGGTGCGCCTTGCCGGTGACAACCATAATGCGTTCGCCGGCCAGCGGGACCAGACGGTCAAAGGTCGCACGAATCAGCGTCGAGCCCGATCCGGTGAGATCGTGCAGGAATTTGGGAGCCGAAGCTCGGGAGAGGGGCCACAGTCGGGTTCCGACGCCACCGGCAGGGATGACGCCATGGAAGCGCGCTAAAAGGTCTGCATTCACGAGGTCTACACTAATTCATTCGGTGGGCAAACCCCGTCATTGAGTCATTTCGCCCCAATAAATACGCCATGCAACTATGCGTTATTACGCTCTTAATCCCGGCCGTTAAGCGCAAAAATGCCACTATTCGGTGAACATGCTCACAAGCACAAGACTCAAGATAGAACCAAGGCTCATTTGTGGTTTAGACTCGCACAAGGAACGCTCGCACAAGTGCGTCAAATCTCATTGTGTGCAATATACACATGCGCCGTTGCGAGCCTTGGAGGTTTAGTTCAGTGTCGAAGACTTCGTCAGGCACCCTATACCGCGGCCGTGAAGGCATGTGGTCCTGGGTGGGACACCGGGTCACCGGTGTCGTTATTTTCCTTTTTCTTTTAGTGCACGTGCTTGATACAGCACTTGTACGCGTCGATGCCAGTGCATACGACGCGGTGATTGCCACGTACAAAAACCCCTTGATGGCATTGGGCGAAACCGCTTTGGTCGCTGCCATCCTTTTCCACGCGTTTAATGGTCTGCGTCTGATCTTGGTTGACTTCTGGAAACAGGGCACCAAGTACCAGCGCCAGCTGTTGTGGGGTGTCATCGGCGTTTGGGTAGTTGTATTCGCCGGCTTCGCAATCCGTCACCTCTCCCTTGCATTCGGAGGACACTAAACCATGAGCGCAGAAATTGCTGAACCACGTAGCCAGCGTCTAGATCCGAAGTATGTCCGCGGACCAAAGTCGCGCGGCAACTTCGAGATGCTTGCATGGCTGTTCATGCGCCTTTCAGGCGTAGTGCTGGTCATCCTGATCTTCGGGCACCTCATCGCTAACTTGCTCACCGGCGAGGGCGTAAACGGCCTCTCCTTCGGCTTTGTTGCCGGCAAGTGGGCCGATCCAGTATGGCAGTTCTGGGATTTGGCACTGCTGTGGTTGTCGATGCTGCACGGCACCAACGGTGTGCGTACCATCATCAACGATTACGCCGAGAAGCACGCAACCCGTGCGTGGCTAAAGGGTCTGCTCTACGTAGCAACGATCTTCATCATCGTGCTTGGCTCCCTGGTGATCTTCACCTTCGATCCATGCATCGTGAACAGCCCGTTGCCACAGTGCTAGAACCCGCTTTTTAGTCACAAAGATTTTTTAGAAAAGAGAGCATCAAGAATGCAGGTACACAAGTACGACGTAGTCATCGTCGGTGCCGGTGGTGCAGGTATGCGTGCGGCGATCGAATCCGGTCAGCGCGCACATACCGCAGTGCTAACCAAGCTTTACCCAACCCGTTCGCACACCGGTGCGGCCCAGGGCGGCATGTGTGCAGCACTTGCCAACGTCGAGGAAGACAACTGGGAGTGGCACACCTTCGACACCGTTAAGGGTGGCGACTACCTGGTTGACCAGGACGCAGCGGAGGTCATGGCGAAGGAAGCCATCGACGCCGTGCTCGACCTGGAAAAAATGGGTCTGCCATTCAACCGCACCCCAGAGGGCAAGATTGACCAGCGTCGCTTCGGCGGTCACACCCGTGACCACGGCAAGGCAGCGGTTCGCCGTGCTTGCTACGCAGCAGACCGCACCGGTCACATGATCTTGCAGACTCTCTACCAAAACTGCGTCAAGGACAACGTCGAGTTCTACAACGAGTACTACGTGCTGGACATGCTGATGGTT
>DNHA01000178.1 GCA_003486025.1 Micrococcaceae bacterium
CGTACGGTTCCTGATATGGCGGCGTATAGCGTGGCTCGTGGCCGGTGCCGCAAGTCTCGGGTTCCACTGGCTTCTCCTCAAACTTCGGTTGCTGCTGACGTGTGGTGGCGAAGGAAGCGGTCGCCGATGGACCGGCAGCCGGCATGGCCGCGCCGACGCTGAAAGATGTCTCACCGGGATCTCGCCACGGAACTTCAATGACCGAGCCAGTGCCAGGATGGGGCACCGAGGTGGTGTCCGCAGCTGGATTTTTTGTTTTGCGATCCTCCGAATGCGGAGCTTTAGACCCGGCAAACTTACTGTTTCTGCGGCTGAAGATCACAAAGGCAATTCCGGCGATGACCAAAATCGGCCAGAGCACTGGTGCCACAGTACTGAGCAGCCACGGAGCTACGAAGATGCCAATACCTAGAAAAATGCAGGCACCGGTTAATGCAGCGGACCATTCCTTGTTGGCCAGAGCTTGTTCCAAATGGATTTTTCCGCTGGCATCAGGCAGCAGGGCCCAAGCAATCGCATAAATAATGAGTCCGAAGCCAGCGAGCAAACTCAGCGCCACAAACACTCCACGCACCAGCACCACATCAACTTTGAGTCGAGTGGCGATACCGGCGGCGACACCGCCGAGCCATTGCGAGTCGTGGCGATTGATGCCTGCGCCGCGCAGCCGCTCAAAGATATTGCTGCGTGCGGGTTGTTCGTTGTCCATGGTTCAATCTTCCCGCGCGGAGCGTGCTGACGCTATGAGGGGCTACCCTGATTCTTCCCCTAGTGGACCCCCACTTCTGCCCCCAGGCCCGGTTTTCTGCCGCGGATCGTGCTTGACTTGTCACTATGGAAAGTTCTGAGCAGCGCACGTCGATTGTTCGCAGCGATTCGGGGCTCATTGCCGGGGTCAGCGGCGGGTTAGCGGTGCACCTTGGAATCCCGGTGAGCTATGTCCGTTTCGGATTTGCCGCGCTGACCGCGCTCGGCGGGGTAGGAGTGCTGCTCTATGCCTGGTTGTGGGTTTTCACACCTAGCGCCGAAGAATCCAAAGCTGACAAACTGCGTTCCTGGGGGACAGGCAGGCGGACACTTGCCGAAGAAATGGGCCGTGTTCAACAAGGGATCCCAAGCCCTAGGGAAATGACCGCGAAGCTCGCCTCCTGGCGGGAGACGCTTATCGGTACCGGATTATTGATTATTGCTGTCTTGGCCCTGGCGCAATGGCTGGGACTGAATATCCGATGGGATCTGATTTGGCCAGCCATCGGCATTGTGGCTGGCGTGCTTTTAGCGTGGTTGCAGATCGATGGACAGCGTTTATCCGGGGACAGCAAGTCCAGAGCAATGGTGCTTGGACGGCTGATTCTGGGCTTGGTTCTTGCCATTGGCGGACTGCTGGCAATTCTGAGCGGTACCGTGAGCACCTCGGATCTAATCGGTGGCATGTGGGCGGCGTTAGCCATTATCACCGGCGCGGTAGTGGTGCTGCTGCCGTGGGGAGCCCGCTTGTGGCGTGACTACCTCGCCGAGAGAAGTTCGCGCCAAGCCGCCGCGCAACGTGCAGATTTTGCCGCCCACTTACATGATTCGGTCCTGCAAACACTGGCTGTGATTCAAAAACGCAGTGATGATCCGGCAGCGGTGCGTACCTTGGCCAGGGTGCAAGAACGTGAACTGCGAGCGTGGCTCTACGAGGCCGAAGAGCTCGATGAAGAAGACGTGGTCGTGGAGTTGCAGTCCGAAGCAGAACACGTCGAAAAACTGATGTTGCGCGATGTTGATGTGATTGCAGTGGGCCATGCCAAGGGATTCGCCGGACAGCAGGCTTTAGTCGCAGCAAGCCGCGAGGCAATGATGAACGCGGCGAAACATGCCGAGGGAAAGATTTCCGTATACCTGGAGTGCCACGATGAACTGGTGGAGATCTTTATCAGGGACCGGGGCAAAGGCTTTGATCTGGAAGCCATCGAAGTAGATCGCCATGGGGTCCGCGAATCGATTATTGGACGGATGGAGCGTGCCGGCGGCACAGCCGTAATCCGCAGTAGTGAAACCGGCACCGAAGTGGCCTTGAGCATGCCGCGAAGCAGCGAGCAGGAAGAACAAGAAAATGAGTAGCGAACTGAGCAATGACCAGACCATCCGCGTCGTTTTAGTTGATGACCACGCAATTTTCCGCTCCGGCCTGCGTGCGGATCTCAGCGAAGATCTGGTAATCGTTGGCGAAGCAGGCAGCGTAGAGAGCGCCATCGAAGTCATAGAGCGCGAGCGTCCCCACGTGGTGCTGCTCGACGTGCACCTACCAGGTGGACGTGGCGGCGGAGGCGCAGAAGTACTGGGTGGCTGCGCGCATCTTCTGGGTCACACGAAGTTCTTGGCGTTGAGCGTTTCGGACTCTGCGCAGGACGTTGTCACCGTAATCCGTGCCGGAGCGCGAGGATATGTCACGAAGAGCATTTCCGGGCCAGAGATCTCTGACGCGGTCCGCCGGGTGGCCGGGGGAGACGCAGTCTTCTCGCCGCGGCTGGCAGGGTTTGTGCTTGACGCCTTTGGAAGTTCCAGCGTGGCCGAGGTGTCGGGGATCGATGAGGAGCTCGATTTGCTCTCGGATCGTGAACTGCAGGTGATGCGGCTGATTGCGCGCGGCTACAGCTACAAGGAAGTAGCCAAAGAACTATTCATCTCGGTGAAAACTGTTGAATCGCATGTCTCCAATGTCTTGCGCAAACTACAGCTTTCAAATCGCCATGAGCTCACCCGTTGGGCTGTAGACCGAAAGATCCTCTAAGGACCGGTAGAACAGCTTTGGCTCGATTCCTGTCAGGAATCGAGCCAAAGCTGTTTTACGTGGAGATTTATTCGGTGTCGCCCAGCAATTTAGCCATGCGTGAGACACCTTCGGAGAGGTCCGCGTCGCCTAGTGCGTAGGACATGCGAATGTATCCGGACGGGCCAAAGGCCTCACCGGGGACAACTGCTACTTCGGCTTGCTCAAGAATGAACGCGGCGAGCTCGGCACTCGTGTTGTTCACGACACCGCGGATCTTGCGGCCTAACAGGCCACGTACGTCCGAGTAAGCGTAAAAAGCACCATCTGGCATTGGGCAGTGCAGCCCGTCAATGCTGTTCAGCCCCTGGACAATAGCCAGCCGGCGGCGGTTGAACGCCACCTTCATCTCTTCGACCGCATCCAGCGGACCGGCAACGGCGGCCAAAGCTGCACGTTGGGATACGTTAGCCACGTTGGAGGTCGCATGGGACTGCAGGTTGGTGGCCGCCTTGATGACATCGAGCGGCCCGGCCATCCAGCCCACACGCCAACCGGTCATGGCGTAGGTTTTGGCGACACCGTTGAGGATGACCACACGATCTTCGAGTTCAGGGACCAACGTGGCGATTGAGTTGAAGGTGACGTCGCCATAGGTCAGGTGTTCGTAGATCTCATCGGTGACCACCCATAGACCCTTGGATGCAGCCCAGCGGCCAATCTCGGTGATCTGCTCCGCGGTATACACGGCGCCGGTCGGGTTGGAAGGTGAGACGAACAGAAGGATCTTTGTCCGTTCGGTGAGCACCGACTCCAGCTGTTCAACGGTGACCTTGTAGCCTTGCTCGGGTCCGGCAAAGATTGATACCGGTACGCCACCGGCAAGCTGGACGGATTCCGGGTACGTTGTCCAGTACGGTGCAGGGATGATGACTTCATCTCCTGGATCAAGCAGGGCTGCGAAGGTGTTGTAAACCGCTTGCTTGCCACCGTTAGTCACAAGTACTTGGGAACCGCTAAGTTCGTACCCGGAATGGCGCAAAGTCTTCTCAGCAATGGCTTCGCGAAGCTCCGGCAGGCCTGCTGCGGGGGAGTACCGGTGATTCTTCGGATCCTTGGCTGCCTCGACTGCTGCTTGGACAATGTAGTCCGGGGTTGGGAAGTCTGGCTCTCCGGCACCGAATCCAATTACTGGACGGCCGGCGGCCTTGAGTGCTTTCGCCTTGGCGTCCACTGCGAGGGTGGCGGACTCGGAGATGGCGCCGATGCGGCGAGAAATTCTAGACATAGAAAGTGCATCCTGACGGTACGTAAGCTGCTGTTAGCTTCAATCTTAGTAGCCTGCAATTGGCTATGCCCGGCGAAGTCGGTAAATGACACGAACTGTTTATGATCAGTGGCGCGCAATGCGGTGTGCGACACACAGCGGGCAGTCAGTTCGACATTTGCTATTTCGTTGCGTAAAGTTATTTCTCGTTGCTCAGACATCGAGAACGACATGGTCAAACACCTATCGGCTAAGATGTCTGTAGTAAAGAGCAGTAGCTCAAAGGGTAGTGG
Source organism: Micrococcaceae bacterium (assembly GCA_003486025.1). Lineage (GTDB taxonomy): Bacteria > Actinomycetota > Actinomycetes > Actinomycetales > Micrococcaceae > Glutamicibacter. Next base: position 4,316 of record DNHA01000178.1, read on the forward strand.
CGCAATTGGTAGCGCAGCGGTCTCCAAAACCGCAGGTTG
>DNHA01000158.1 GCA_003486025.1 Micrococcaceae bacterium
CCTCGCTGAAATCGGTGGAGCTGGCAGCAGTCAGCTCATGACGAGCCAGTTCCACCCGGTCAGAAGCTAAATACACCCACCCCAACGACATTTCTGCGCGTTGGCGTTGAGCCCCGGTGGGCAGCTTTGCGAGCAAACCCAGAAGTACCTGTTCACCTTCGCCGCGGCGCCCCATCATTGCCAGCCCCAGGCCCTGAATAGCTGCGCTTTCAATAGCCAGTGGACTGCCAACCTCCGCTAATTTCAGCGACTGCTCGGCCCAATCTAGAAGTTTTTGGCCTTCCAGCTGGCATAGGGAATGCAGCACCCGACGCTGCGAGATGACTGCCATGGCATCGCTGGCCTGGGCTTGAACAGCATTCTGCCAGGCGCTGGTGAGCCACCGATTAGCGGTATTCGCGCGTCCTTGCAGAATGGCTATGTAGCCGGAGAGTACATCCCGTTCAGGACTGCTCGCTAAACTTGCAAGCTGGTGCGAAAACGTCTGGGCTCGGCGTAATTCACCGGCAGCAACGATGGCATCTACCGCTTTGAGCAGCAGCGCGTCACGTTCCTGCGGGTTGGGAGTCAAGTGTGTGGCGCGGAAGAATGCGGTAGCCGCCGAAGACCATTCACCGCGTTGCCCTTGGGCCACCGCATACTCCGCTAACGCACGGGAGAGACCAACGTCAGGCAGAAGGCTGGCGTCGGCCCGGTGGCCGAGCATGGCGCCGTGGTCCTCCACAATTTTCGCCGCGGCGGTGTGCAACCGAATTCGTGTACTCAAAGGAATCTGGTGGTAGACCGCCATCCGAGTGAGCTGGCTTTCGAATCCGAGCCGCACCATGCCGCTGTGCCCGTGGGTTTGCACCAGCGAGGCATCGACCAACTGCTGCAGCGGGCTTAACGGCTCGGTGACCTGCGCAAGTCTGACAACAAGATCGAGTCGGGCTTGTACGCCTAGAACCGCGGCCGATTCCAGAATGGAGCGGGCCTGCGGCTCAATTTCTTCGAGCAAGCGCTTGATGTGCAACGACAGCGCCCGTGGTGCTGGTGGCCACCGGTTCCACTGTTCCCAACTTTGTTCCGGATTCTCCTGCGCTAAATCTAGGATTGTCTGAAGATTGCCCTGCGTGTACTTCACCAGCTGCTCGGCGGCCATTGCCGGCAGCTCAACGCCCAAGCGGGTAAAAACAATCTCACTGATGTGCGCCGACATCGGCAAAGCCAGTTGCAAGCGCGTCAACTCACTGTCATCTAAAAATTCGCGAGCTTCCGGGGGCAACATGGCCACGTCATTATCCCGGATTGCCAGGACGATGAGCACCCTTTCGGTGCGCAATCGACGCCAGGCGTAGCGCACCGCCGCGAGGCTCTGAGCATCGACCCACTGCGCGTTTTCAATCAGCAATACTCGGGCGCGCTCTGGTTCCGCACGGAGGTAATGCAACAATGCGGGGCCCAGCTCCGCCGGCGAACCGAAACCGATCGGTTCCAGCAATGGCCCAAGTGCAGCCGCTGGTTCCTCCGCCTCCCAGCGGGAAGCAGTCACCACGCTGACCGTTGCCGCACGGGATCGAGTGTGCATCCGCCGGATGACGGTGCTCTTCCCGCTGCCTTGCGGCCCTTGCAGCACGGCGAGGGCACTGCGTCCTTGCTCCGCGCCGCGCAAAAGGGTGGCGAGTGCGTCTTGAGCTTCCTGCTGGCTCAACCTCACACCCGCCACCTCCTTGTTGATATTTTCGCAGAATCGATGTGCAACTACTTTTCTGTGCCAGTCACCACGAGCTCACGCGCAGGCTGCAGCGCGTTGGAGCGAGACATCGGTACAAAGGTGGTGACCAATGTTCCAACGATAGCAACACCGGCAAAAACGTAGAATGCAGTTCCTGGGGTTGCTCCTGCGCTGAGCAGCATGCCCCCAGCCAGGGGACCGAAAATACCGCCGAGGCGGCCGAATCCGGCGCACCACGCAACGCCTGCTCCGCGTGCGGCACTGTGGTAATAATTTGAGACAAATCCATAGATCAGCACCTGCGTGCCGATGGTTCCCACACCAGCCACGGCCACTAGTGCCAAGAGCAGCAGCAGAGGCAACTTCAGTGTCATCAACGCCATCGCGAGGGCAGCCAAGAAGAAGGTCACCGCGATGACTTGTTTGGGGCCGGTACGGTCTGCTGCGACCGAGGCAAGCAGTCCGCCAAACACCGCTGCAAGGTTGAGTACCAAGAGGAACAGCAATGAGTGGGATTTACCGTAACCGGCTTGCAGCATGATTTCCGGCATCCAGGTGTTCAAACCGTAAGTGAGCAGCAATCCTGCAAAACTCATCATGCCCAGCAGGGCTGTTGGCAAGGCGTAGCGTTTGGTAGCCAGAGCCGCGAAACCCGCTGCTTCTGCTTTGGAGTCCTCGGTTTTAGCATCGACTGGTAGCTCGAGAGCAATCCCGGTGCGTGCCGACGCTTCTTGCGCTTCGGCCACCCGACCACGTGACAACAGCCATTGCGGGGACTCCGGAAGCTTGAACCATGCCATCGGCAGCAGGAAGAGCAGCGGCAATGCACCGATCATGAACAATCCACGCCAGCCGACGAGGTCGGTGAGCACCATCGCCAGGAGCGAGGCGAGCACTCCGCCCATGGGCACGCCGGAATAAACGATGGCGTTGTAGTAGTTGCGACGGTTTTTTGGTGCAAATTCAGCCACAATGGCGCCCGCAGTGGCGACCAGTGCGCCCACTCCCATGCCCGTGAGGAAGCGCAGGATCCCGAACCAGAATGAGTCTGGAGCAAAGGCGGTGAGCGCCATGCCGATGGAGAACCAGATGATGCCGGTGAGCATCACCTTGCGGCGGCCTAGATAATCGCCGACGGCGCCTGTAGTCAGCGCACCAACCATCACACCGAGCAAGGCGTAGCTTCCCAGAAGTCCTGCGGCAGCCGCATCAAGCTGTCCCAGCTGGCTGGGATCTGCGAGCANNCGGGATCTGCAAGCAGGGTGGAAACAATGGTTCCGAAAACTACCAGGTCATAACCGTCAAAGATCAGTGCGATGGCGGCGATAGTGACCACCCAACGTACCGTGTTCACTTGCTTGGAACTGTTTATTGTAGGGCTGGTCATCACGTGATTTCCGTTCATTTGCGGTATCTGGGACACCTCGTTGTGCCCCAGAAAATACGTGCCCGGCGGGTACAGCTACTGCACCGGGATCAAGATGATTAACGAAACGGCCCGTCGCAACGGGCCGTTTCGTTCGATAAGCAGTGGAACTATCCGAGATCTCCGCCAGCCACCGCGAGGGTTGCGCCGGTAATATAAGAAGCTTCGTCGGAGGCCAGGAACACGATTGGAGCGGATTGCTCGTCAAGGGTTCCGTACCGCTTGAGCAACGTTGAGTCCACTGTCTGGTCAACAATTGCCTGGTACCAGGCCTGCTCCTGCTCGCCCTGCGGGGCGGGGCCGCGCTTGACCTGGCGTTCTGGCGCTTCGGTCCCGCCTGGTGCGGTAGCCACCACACGAATTCCGTGCGGTGCTCCTTCCATGGCCAAAGCCGAGGTAATGGCCTTCACCCCGCCCTTCGCGGCCGCGTAGGGCACCCGGTTCATGCCACGCGTAGCCACCGAGGAGACGTTGACGATGGTGCCGGCACCGGCAATTACCATCACTTCGAAGGCTGCACGGCACATCCACAAGGTAGGGAACAGCGAACGCTGGATCTCTTTCTGAATCTCCTGCGGTGTGTAGTGCTCGTAAGGCTTGGCCCAGATGGTTCCACCCACGTTATTGACCAGCACATCGATCCGGCCAAATTCATCCATGGCGGCGGTGACCGCCGCCAAGGCACCCTCGTAAGTTTCCAGGTCCGCGGTAACACTCAACGCATGCGCCGAGTGAGCTCGCAAACCCTCTGCCACGTCATGGATCAATGGGGCCCGGTCAACCAGCACCAGGTCTCCACCCTCGGCGGCGATGCGCCGGGCTACTGACCAGCCGATGCCCTGTGCGGCACCGGTGACCATCACTACCTTGTCGGCAAAACGACCGGCATGGAATGACTCGGGCAAGCCCGCAGCTTCGGTCGCATTGCTCGTGGTGCCGCTCACTTGTTCATTTCCTTGGATGCGGCAGCCATCGTGGCCTTGGCATGCTCATTGTGCGCGATGATCGCGCTACGTGCCGCGGTGATGTCCTGCTGTTCAAAAGCTGCCACGATGGCCAGGTGGTCTGCATCCACTGCGCCATCGATCCAATGTTCCTGGCGCAAGACCTTGGCCATGATTGCCGGTACTTCGAGGCGGGTGTATGCCTGCAGCAGGTGTTCGTTGCCCACACAGGTGAACAGGAACTCGTGGAATGCGTCGTTGGTGACGGTAAACTCGTCGGCGTTGACGAACTTTTCGCCATCGAGCGTCTTGCCTGCAATTTCTGCAAGGATCTTAAATTCTCCAAGCTGCTGCTCGGTCAACCGGCCCATGGTCAGTTCCACAATCGCCAGTTCCAGCGCCATCCGGGCATCAAACTGCGCCTGGAAGCTTGCGTGCTCCTCACCAATTTCGTATTCGGTGGCTGCCTGCGCAACTACTGCCTCGGCTTGCTCCACAGGGGCTGCAACCTCGGTAGCCGGCGCGGCATCCGGCAGTACCGCCAGCGCGAACTTCTCGAAGTAGAAGTTCTGCGGCTTGATGCCTTCGCCCTCGAGGTGGCGACGGACGCCTTCCACCATCGGCGGTGGGCCGCAGAGGTAGATATCCACGTTGCCCTCGGCCAGATGCTGTGGTTCGAAGTGGTTGGTGACGTAGCCCTTCTTTGCCGCGGCACTATTTGGGTCGCCCACCACGGTGTCAAAGCTGAAGCCCTCGATACGCGCGGTGTAGTTTTCAAGCACGTCCAGCTCAACCAGGTCGGTATCGGTGTTCACGCCATAGATCAGGTGGACCGGGTGTGCGTTGTCCATGCCAACAAGCTTTTCCAAGATGGACAGCAGTGGGGCGAGCCCGGTGCCGCCGGCCAGCAGCAGCGACTGGCGCTTTGGTTCGCGCAAGAAGAAACTGCCCATGGGGCCGGTGAAGTTCAGCCGGTCCCCGACCTGTGCCGCATCACGCATGTAGGTGGACATCAGTCCCCCATCGGTGATGCGGATCAGGAAGGACACCGTGGTCACCTCGGGGCCCGAGCTGAAGGAGTAGGAGCGGGTCTGTCCGCCGGAACCCGGAACCTCGATGTTCACGTACTGGCCGGGCAGGAAGTTCAGCTCTTCGCGGTTGTCCACTTCGAGGCTGAAGGCGTAGGTGGTTTCGGAAATGCGGCGGATCTCGGTCAGCGTTGACGCGTAGACGCTCGCCGCGGTTTTAGCCACATCCGAGGTGGTTGGGATCTGCAGGACCAGGTCCGATTCCGGAACCATCTGGCAGGGAAGGCAGAAGCCGGCCTCGGCTTCGTCATCTGTCAGCGCCTCTTCAATGTAATCTCCGCCGTCGAACTTGCCCGATTCACAGAACGACTTGCAGGTGCCGCAGGCGCCGTCACGGCAGTCCAGCGGGATGTTGATCCTTGCCTTGTAGGAGGCATCGGCGACGGTTTCGCGGGGGCCAACTTTGATGAAGCGGGTGATCCCGTCCTCGAAGGCTAGGGCGACCTGATAAGTCATAATGGGGCTCTTTTCAAAATGGTGCTGCCAGCGCAGCAGGAAATTCTTGGCCGTGATGCGCCGAGCCTGGGCTCGGCGCATCACGGGCTGACCGGATATTCTCGGCCGAATTAGATGTGGTAGATATCCACTACGTGGTGGATGTAGTCGTTCTTCAGCACTACCTTCTTCGCGGTGATCACAGGCTGAGTGCCCGAGTAATCAATCGTGTAGAACGAGGTTCCGAAGTAGGTGTCCACGTTCTGGTAGCGGTAGTACAGGGTGAACCAGTTGAAGCGCACCTCAACCTTGTCCCCGTCAACTGAAACGATCTCGATGTTGTTGATGTTGTGCCCGGTGCGCGGTTCAGGCAACGAGGTGGCCGAGGAGCGGTCGGTCTTGATACGGAAGACACGGTCTTCCAGACCGCCACGGTTTGCATAGTAGATCAACGAGATCTCGCGCTGCGGGTCCTCGGTGAGCTTGTCATCGTCGGCCCATGCTGGCATCCAGAAGGTAGCTTCTGGATGGTAGCAATCGATCCAGCGATCGAAGTCGCGGTCATCGAGGAAGCGGGCTTCCTGGTAGAGGAACTGTGCGACATCGGCGGTGGTGACGGTGCCATGGGACGTCGCTGCCTCGGTTAATGCAATGGTGCTCATGTGAATTTTCCCTTCGGCCTTAGTTCTGTGCTTCGCGTTCAACTGCCAGCGCATTGCGCATGGCCGAAAGCCAGTAGCCGTGCTGGATTGGGTACAGGCCCTCGTCTTCGGTGCGCGCACCGGAGGCGATTGGCTCCAGGCCAATGGCCTTGGCGCGCTCGTCGGCACCGGTGATCTGGTGTGCAGCGCCGCGGCTCATGTCATTCCACTTCGCTGCGGTAGCCATGTAGGTCTTCTGGCAGGAGCGGAATTCTTCCAGGTCATCCGGGGTGGCCATGCCCGAGGCGTTGAAGAAGTCCTCGTACTGGCGGATGCGGTTGGCGCGGGCAGCGTCTGACTCGCCCTTAGGTGCGATGCAGTAGATGGTGACCTCGGTCTTGTCCACGGCAACCGGACGGAATACGCGGATCTGCGAGGAGAACTGGTCCATCAAGTACACATTCGGGTACAGGCACAGGTTGCGCGAGACACCAATCATCCAGTCGGCCTTGGCTTCGCCGTACTTGGCAACCAACGCATCGCGCTGGTCGGCCAGGGGACGGTTTGCGGCGTCTAGCCATTCGGTCCAGAGCAGCAGGTGGCCGTTGTCGAAGGAGTAGAAGCCGCCTTCCTGCTTGTCCCAGCCGCCGGCATCCATGGTCTTGGTGTCGTTGGTCGACTC
>DNHA01000020.1 GCA_003486025.1 Micrococcaceae bacterium
CGGAATCCACACAGAATTATGCGCAACCTGCAGCAGCAGCTCAATGGCGCTGGCCGCTAGCCGGAGAGCCGAAGCTTCTCAAGGCTTTTGATAAGCCGGCCGAGCAGTGGTCGGCCGGTCATCGTGGAGTGGATCTGGCGGCGTCGGAAGGTACGCAAGTCGTGGCCCCGAATCGTGGACGTGTTACTTTCCGGGGCGTGGTCGTTGACCGCCCCGTGGTGGTGATTGACCACGGATATGGGTTTAAGACCAGTTTGGAACCGGTGACCAGCGAACTCTCGGTGGGTAGCTGGGTGGAATCCGGAGCCAAGCTTGGAACCGTGTCGACGGGTGCGCATTGTTCAAATCGCTGCATTCACTGGGGCGTCCGGTTAGATGGAGAATATATCGACCCGGCGCTTCTCATCGAAGATTTGCGCCCCTCAATTTTGCTTCCGCTGAACGGCTGAATGGGCGAAAACTATGGTCAAACACCGAAAAATACTTAAACGGAAAAACGCTGGTTGGCTTGTTTTCACAAGTCAACCAGCGTTTTTACTTGTAGGGCGTGTCGGACTTGAACCGACGACCAAGGAATTATGAGTTCCCTGCTCTAACCAATTGAGCTAACGCCCCACTATGAGAATTACTGCCAAGGCAGTAACCACACTCGAAATATTCTAGGGCATGACCAGCCAAAATCTCGATTCGAGCTCCTTTTAGCGTCGCCCAGTGCTAATGCGTCGTGACGCTCTGCCCTCGATAGAGCGCTTCGAAGCAGTTCATAGTTTTCTCCTGCGCATGGTTCATGACCTTTCGGTGCCCCGCGGCTCCTAGCCGTTCACGTTCCTGAGGTTCGAGACTCAACACCTCGTCCAGCTTCTGCGCCAGATCTTCCCGGTTACCGGGTTCAAACATATAACCGTTCACTCCGACGTCGACAAGGTGCGGCAACGCCATCGCGTTGGCTAGGATCACGGGCTTCGATGCTGAAAGTGCTTCGAGGGTCACCAAGGACTGCAATTCCGCGGTCCCTGGCTGGCAGAAGACATCACAGCGCAGATAGGCCTCGCGAAGTTCTTCTTCGCTGACGTGCCCAAGGAATTGAACACGGTCACGCACCCCTTTTTCGTTGGCTATCTTCTCCAATAGCGGACGTTGCTCGCCACCGCCGACAACTTCAAGAATCGCGTTAGGCACCTGCTTCATCAATGCCAGAGCCTCGATTAGCTCGTTCACGTTTTTCTCGACGGCTAGTCGACCAACAAAAAGTATGGTCGGTGCTTCGTTGCGAACAATCTCTTCCTCGTTGCCCAACTCATAATTGCCAACTTCAATTCCATTGGACAAAGGCAGCACCTTCGTCAGCCCTGCGTGCTCCTTCATGGCTTTCGCAGCCAATGGAGTTGGAGTAGTCACCGCATCTGCTCTGCCGAAAATCTTCCCCATATCTCGCCAGGAGTTACGGGCAACGATCTTCTTAAACCACTTAGGAAAGGGTAAAAACGGGTCAAGATTCTCTGGCATAAAATGGTTCGTCGCCACGGCTCGCACTCCGTGCTTACGTGCGTAGGCCAAGGTCTGCTGGCCAATCATGTAGTGGCTCTGCGCGTGCACGACGTCGGGTTTGATATCTGCCAAGATCTTGTTGATCTGCGAATTAACTTCCCAAGGAAATGCAATGCGGAAATATTCGTGGGTTGGTACCCCGTGTGATTGCAGTCGGTGCACAATCGCCTCGGGGCGAACCTCAGTGTAGGTCTTTCCCTTTTCTCCGCGTACCGCCAACACATGCACTCGGTGTCCGCGTTCTTTCATGGCACTGGCCAATCGGTAGCAGAACATTGCTGCACCATTGATATCAGGCAGGTAAGTATCGGCGGCGATGACTATCGTCAGCGGTTTTTCCTCGGCCACGTATTATCCTTGTTCGTTCAACATATTGTCTTGTGAAAGATTTTCTACTGCTTTGATGCATCTTTATGAGACATTTTTTGTGAATGCCTTGCCTTGGCTTTGCGTTCTAGTACATCTGGGTGGTGGCGAGACAGCGCCACCACGCCGATAATGGCCAGCACAGCGGCGACCACCATCAATATCGCCAACACCGCGGGAACGTCTGGGCGAAGCTCTCCAAGAATTGAGATGCCGATGGCAATGCCGACCATCGGATCGATCACGGTTAGCCCGGCGATCACCAAATCTGGTGGCCCCTTCGAATAAGCCGTCTGTACAAAATATGAACCGAGCAAACCTGCCACCACTACTGCGGCCAGTGCAATCCACGGCAGCGACTTCCAATCTTGTACTTGGAAATTTAATATCGCAATCGCGATGGTGCGCACAAGTACCGCTACAAACCCAAAAAGTACGCCCGCCCCGACGATATAAAAGAAGGCTCCCAGCTTGTGCCGGAAGAGAAGCACAAGAATTCCGAAGACTCCGACCACGACGGCAAGAATCATCTCGATGAGCAATGCCTCGGCGTTATTGACAAGGTGCTGCTCCCCGGTGACGTTGATCGCCATCAGAACGAATGCGGCCGAACCGACCATGCAACTAATAATTGCCAACACCGTGGGCCGGTTCATGGTGAGCTTGTGTTCTCGCGCATTCACCACGGTGGTTACCACCAGGGCAATAGCCCCAATGGGTTGCACCACGGTCAAGGGCGCGCTTGCCAGAGCAAAAACGTTGAGCACCATACCCAGCGCCAGTAGTAGCAACCCGCTCATCCAGCGCCTGTTACCCGCCAGCTTCCCAAGGTTTTTCAGGGTAAGTTCTAGCCCGCCCGAAGCCTTCCTTACCGCACTGGATTGAAATTGGGCTCCAAAGGCAAGGCAAAAGGCACCGCATAGTGCCGCTGTAATAGCGATCCAAACCATGTCAGTGCCTTTCCCAAGAGTTCTTTATTGTCCGAGAGATCATGCCGCCCAGAGGCGTGAAGTCTGCGCGTCACCTCTATCGGTTCAAGAACCTAGGAACGCTTGATCAATTTACGAATAATTGCAACAAGCGCGGCCGCCGATGCCGCGATGATGGCGAAAGGCTTAGCTTTTTCTGCCCGTTCTTGGCCTGCACGACCAGCCTCGCTATTTTCCCCGGTATTCGCAGAAGGTGTGACGAAGCTACGTGCCTTAGCAGCAGCGTTGGTTACTGAATCTCCCGCATTTTCGGCAAAATGACGTGCCTTATCCAATTTTGCTTTGGGGCCCAAAACACTCTGGCCCAGATTGTCACGCAGTGCCTGAATCTGACGGCGGCGGCGCTTGGTACGGAGAATCAGTTCGTCCGCGCTTGGAGCAGGAGGCTTAGGTTCTTTCTTCTTGTCCTTCGCGGACTTCTCGTCCTCATCCTTCTTGCGCATCGGTTCATCCAAGGTGCTGACGTCAAAGTTGCTACCGTCCTTGAGTACACCAATATCGTGGCGGATGCCTCGAATCGCTGCATCAGGAGTCAGCGGCAAGGCCTTCTTGATCTTCAGGTACATCACGAGCGCCAGAATTGCTGCCACGATCAGGAAGAACCCGGCAACTATCAATCCTGCGGCCCAACCAAGGAACCAAATTTCTAGAACATTCACTAGAGTGACGACTACCGCAATCACGAACAATAAGACCACGACGAGCGCACCAGCGCCCAAGCCCGCTGCCATGCCCAGGCTGATGCCTTTTTTCTTGAGCAGGGTGGCACCCAGCTTAAGTTCGTCCGTCAGCTGCTGCGGGACAAGCTCTTTGAGTCCATCAACTTGCGCCTTGGCACTCTTCACGCTCGACTTCAGGCTTTCATCTGCGTGCGTCGATTCAGCTTCAGACATGGTTTCTCCATATTCTCGATCGCTCGGCAACCGGTGTTTCCACGCTAGCACCCCGGTTACCGTCTACGTATCAGTCTTCAGGCGTAAACCCCACAGCTCTATCTCATGCCACGGGTGTAAGTGTTAACGATTTGAAAGTCTATCGTCTATTCACTTGAGCTTATAGGAAGCGACCCTATCAATATGTGCTCTTCATTGTTCATGCGCTGTTCATGGCTAATCTGCAGACTAATCGTGTTCTCGAGAAGGCAACCTTTTACCTGATCAATACCTCCATCGCGCTGAATGAACGAAATTATCAGTACTATTCCCATTGATCGTTTCCGCATAGCCAGCGAATCCACCCAAAACCACGTCCGCGGCAACTGGTGACGAGCTAGTAAATATCCTAGCCACATCGATATGGGCAGTGCATCCGGGTATCCCCTGATATTTTGCGGGAAACCCCTAGGCAGCCAAACTCTGCGCTACACCGCAGCGTTAAGAAAAATAAAACCCCAACCGCTTGAAACGGTTGGGGTTTTACGAGAGCTCCTCCAACTGGACTTGAACCAGTAACCCTTCGATTAACAGTCGAATGCTCTGCCAATTGAGCTATGGAGGAATGCAACGTGTAATACCTTAGCACTGGCCAAGATGGCTTTTCAAATCGACCACCTTCTACCCTTGAAGACGTAATTCACCCCGGCGTTATAGAGGTGCGACAGCGAATTCCGACGGCGGGTTCCGCAACGCCACAGCAATTATTTTAGTGATGCGAGGCATAGAAAGAAGCGGGCAAATTGGTCCAGAAGTTGTACTACCCATGGTTGATCTAGGCTTGTCACCATGTCGTACAGACTAGTGAACAACGCAGCTGCAAACGAACCGCACTTGCCCCGCAATACTCAGCGAATACTCGCCAGAACCTATTTCGCGGTTCAGGGGGTTGGTGGGTTGTTGTGGTGGTTCGCGGTTTTCGCAAGCCCGACTATCACCATGTTGACCCTCGGCAATCTGCCGCCGCTCTTATTGGCATGGTTCGACATCCCTTTGTTTGCTCTAGCCTCACTGCTAATCGCCTGCAATGTACGTGCGGCCCTGTGGGTGGCGATACCGTGGACCTGGCTCATGACAGGGTTGATGCTTGCCTACGCTCTGATATCCACCAACGCCGGCTGGGGCGCCCTGATCATGCTGGCGGCGAGCTTCGCGTCAGCAGCAGCCGGCCTGGTCCTGTGGTTCGGTCGGTTCCCCTCGCAGTGGTTTGCGTCGGGCCCCTTTCACTTCAGGACTGCACGAGCCAAACGAACCCGAGCCCACATATTCCAGACCGTCGTCCAGCTTCTTTGTTTTTGGTTTGTGTTCCTTGCACTCTTTCCTTCGCTCATAATCTTTGCCGAACACCGGTTCTCGGTTCACGTGAGCTTTGCTGAGTGGGTTCGTTTGACCGGATATGTCCTGCTCGTACTTGCCAGCGCGTTGGGCGTTTGGTCGGCAACCATCATGGCCAAAATGGGGCAGGGCACTCCGTTGCCCTCTGCAATGCCGCAGTATCTGGTGGTCTGCGGCCCTTACCGATATGTTCGCAATCCCATGGCGGTTGCAGGCATCGTACAGGGAGTCAGCGTAGGGCTGATCGCAAATTCATGGCTCACAATCCTCTATTCTTTGAGCGGTTCAATCATCTGGAATTTGATTGTGCGCCCACTGGAGGAAAAAGACCTGGAAAGTAAGTTCGGTGAAAGTTTCATTCGATACTGCGCAGAGGTCTCTTGCTGGTTGCCAAAGTTCAGGAATACCTCAAAACGACGATAAACGAAAACACCCTGTTGCTAGCTATGGACAGCTAGCAACAGGGTGATTCTTCGGCTCCTCCAACTGGACTTGAACCAGTAACCCTTCGATTAACAGTCGAATGCTCTGCCAATTGAGCTATGGAGGAATGCTACGAGAACAACCTTAGCACTAGCCAAGTCACGTTTTGAAATCCACTCTTGGGTGCGGCTCCACTTAGTGCTTGAAGGCTAGCTGGTGGTCTTTGCTGAGTTGTTGATGGCAACCTGTGCCAGCTCGATGAGTTGGTGCGCAGAGGTTTCCCATGAGTAGTGCGCGGCACGGCGCAGAGCCCGCTGCGAGTACTTGCGCCATTGTTCTGGTTCCGAGAGCTGGTGTACTCGGTCTGCAAAATCCTGGGCACTATTGGGGTCCGCGTAGAGGGCCGCGTCCTGAGCTACTTCTCTAAAAATGGGCATGTCGGTGACGACCACGGGTGTTCCCATGCTCATGGCTTCAACCAGCGGAAGACCGTAGCCCTCTTCGCGAGAAAGCGTCACCAGCGCGGTGCACTCAGCGAGCATCTTCGCGTACTGTTCGTCGCTGACCCCATTGTGGAAGACTATTTGGGTGCCATCAGGGGTTTTGGCTTCCAACTCGGCTCGGCGCTCCGGACTGATACCGCTAAGCAAATGCAGCTGATAGCCAGGAAGCAAACTCATGGCCTGGATCAATGTTTCAACATTTTTGTATTCCATGAACGAGCCCATATATAGCAACGTCTTGGCCGGGACACCATTCTGCTCACGGACAGAGGTTTGCGCCGAGGGGGCATTTGAAACTAAGCCAATATGCCGTTTAGTCAACCGATGCTCGCGCATGAGCTGGGCCGTGGTGTTTGAAACTGTCGCGACGGCGTCCGCGCGGTTCAGCAATAGTCGTTGCGGGAAGTAGACCTGATGGAAAAGGAACCATCCCCAACGGATCGGGGCAGGCAAGAATTTTGGCGCAGTCGGGTGCGAATAGTAGATCAGATCATGCAGAGTGAGGATTACCGGAAATTTTCGTCCCAGTGTTCCCATGGTCTGCATCGGGGAGAAAACCGCATCTGGCTTCAACTTATTAATCTGCAGTGCAACGAACGGTTCCAAGACACTGGTCGGACCCGAAATTTTCAGGTACGGAACCTCTGGCAGGAGTGCAAGCTGTCGCATGTCATTGATCAGCATCGTTACGTCGGCGATCTTCGACGTCGCCTCAATGAGTCCTGCAGTGTAACGGCTAATTCCATCGTGATGGGTGACCCGGGTATAGCGGGCATCGATGACGAGTTTCACGGGCGCATTAGCCTTCTGTTGAGGACGTGGTAGTCCAAGCCTATCGGTTACCGCTCGCGCACTTGCGCTACCTCAGGCTGCACCGTACTGGGTCTAACAATCAGGTAACCGATGAGTCCAGCGGCAACGGATAGTGGCCATAGCGCCAGCGCGGCCGGCAGCCCGAACGCTGAACCAATGGCGCCACCAGCCAAGCTTCCTATCGGAACAGCACCAAATGTAAACAACCGGCGAGCGCTGCTAACCCTGCCGAGCAGGTGCTCGGGAGTGATAACAGCAACCCACGCAGTGACCGCGACGTTAAAAACGATCAGGGCAACGCCCCACAATACTGCTTGCACCGCGAGCAGTGTCATGGAAATTGCAGGAGAGGTAAAGGCCGCCAGAAATACCATTGCGGACAACACGAGCATGAGTATCAGGGTGACCACGGTCAGTTGGCTCGCGCTGTAGCGAACAGTGATCCGCGTGGCTAGCGCAGCTCCGAGTAATCCCCCAGCTCCGCCAAGACCGGCAAGGATACCGAAGCCCAAGGATCCAAAGCCTAGGTACTCAATGATGAACAGCGCTTCAACCGCACTGCCTAAGGCCAAACCGAAGTTTGAGCACATCATTGCCAAAGTTACGGCGATCAACGTTCGGTCATGGCGCAGGTATGTGAGACCGGAGCGCCAATGGGTGTCGCGCGCGGTGCTCTGCCTGGTAATTTCCTCCGTCTGCTCGCTGATTTGTCGAGGTAGCTTGACCAGACAGGCCAAACTGAGCGCGATCAGCGCCAAGACTGCACTCACGGTCAAGAGTGCCGAGGCTCCGAGGAGAGAAAATGCGGTGCCTGCAGCCACTGGAATGATGATCGCCAATGACTGATCCGCAGCCGTAAGCCGGGCAATCAACGTGCTGATAGAGCTGGATCGCTGGGCGCCTAAGACCGCATTGAGTTGTGGGACTGCGGAAACTTGCGCGGTTTCCGCTACGACATTGCACATGCCCAGTAGCGTCACCAGCAAAAATCCGTAGCCGATACTCAACGTGCCGGTGGCGGTCAGCAATAGGAGGCAAACGGTCAGCGCGACCTTCACAGCGAGTCCAATGCGCAACAGCCGCAAAGGCCGATAACGGTCCACGAAATAGCCGATGGGAATTGTCGCTACGAGGAAGGCGAGAGAACCCAAGGTGTTCAGAAGCCCCATTTGCCAGGCGCTCGCGCCCAGGGTGAGGACAAAAATCAGGTCGACAGTGAAATCCGTCAGGGAACGGCTGGCCGCATCACCTGCATTCGAATAAAGGAAGCGACGCTCGCTTCGCATCATAGATTTCACCACAGCTCCTGAAAAGTGTTAGGAAGCTCACCTGACCCGCGGTTGGCAACGATACCGCATTCCCGTTTAACTGCACAGGAGTTTTTGCTAGTTCACTAGTTGATTTAGATTGCGCGTGCGCAATAATGCTAAAAAATTTTCCGCTCCGGAACTGAACCCAATAGCCCGGGTTCTCGGTGTTTTTGGATTATCTCAACGCCGTCAACCGGCTCGTCAAACACATCCTGGGGTTGCAATACATTACGTATCTGTGATGTTAATAGTCTGCGGTTAGGGAAGACTAACCAAACAACTTGATAACCATGCGAGGAGTATCCGTGGGAACCTCTCTTGAGACCCTGAACATCCCCCAGTCTGACTCACAGCTTTTTGATAACTCATTACTTTGCTCAGACACCTTGGACCGCTACGAAGCCGAAGCTCGTGAAGCCTTGTTGCGCGTCACCGATCAACTGGCAGCCGTCGAGTCTCCCACCACGGGGCCGAGCCCACAAGCCCTTCAGAAGCTGGTGTCAGAGATTGACCTCGAGGCACCGTTGGGAAACCACGCCGACTCATTTGATGAACTGAAAAAAATTTACCTCCGTGACGCCGTCTACTTCCATCATCCGAAGTACGCCGCCCATTTGAACTGCCCGGTGGTCATTCCTGCAGTCGCCGCGGAAGCGTTTGTCACCAGCTTGAATACCTCCATGGATACCTTTGACCAGAGTGCCGGAGCAACGTTGATTGAGCGCCGACTCATCGATTGGACTACACAGCTCATCGGATTCTCCGAAAACACCGCAGATGGTATCTTCACCTCCGGCGGAACCCAGTCAAATCTGCAAGCGATGCTCATTGCACGCAATATCGCGGTATCCAAAATGACAGGTTCGCTACCGCAACGCCTGCAGAATTTGCGTATCTATACCTCCCGGGATGCACACTTCAGCATCTCCAACGCAGCGATGATGATGGGTCTCGGCCATGAAGCAGTGATCGCTATCGGCACCGATGCGCGGCACCGCATGGATGTGGACGCTCTGCGTGCACAGCTCTCCAATGACCTACAGGACGGCCTGGTCCCCATGGCCATTTCTGCCACCGCAGGAACTACCGACTNNGCAGACGCACTTCGCACACAGCTCACCAATGACTTACAGGCCGGCCTGGTCCCCATGGCCATTTGGGCCACCGCGGGAACTACCGACTTCGGTTCCATCGACCCGCTGGCGCCGATAGCTGCATTGGCTCAAGAAACCGGCGCTTGGTTCCATGTCGATGCCGCGTACGGTGGCGGACTGCTGCTTTCGGCCGTGCATCGCCAGCGGTTAGCCAATATCGAACTGGCAGATTCGGTCACCGTGGACTTCCATAAGTCGTTCTTCCAGCCCATTGGTTCCAGCGCGCTGCTCCTCAAAGACGCACATTCCTTTGAATCAATCGCGCATTACGCTGAATATCTCAACCCGCGGTCGCAAGCGCAACAGACACCGAACCAGGTAGATAAATCGCTGCAGACCACCAGAAGATTTGATGCACTGAAACTTTGGGTCACCCTGCGCACCCTTGGTGCGCAGCGTCTAGGTGCCATGTTCGATCAGGTCATCAAACTCGCCGAAAGTTTGGAGACTGAAATTTCGCTGAGACCGCACTTAACGCTTGAAACCCCGGTGCAGCTAAGCACCCTCGTCTTCAGGTTCACGGTCCCCCATAGCCAGTTGAACCAAGCCGAACGAAACGAGCTGACAAACCAGATTCGCCGCCGGCTCTACCAATCCGGTGAAGCAATGATCGCGGCAACCACCGTCCGCGGTGAACGCATGCTCAAGCTGACCTTATTGAATCCAAATACCACGTTGGAAGACCTGACCGAGATACTCGACGCGATCTGCCGGGTCGGCAAGGACCTGCTGTTCGAACGCACGGAAGGAACCCGCGCATGACCCGTGCAACAGCCCAAGAACACTTTGACGTCATTGCCATTGGCGCTGGACCGTTTAATCTCGGCTTTGCGGCCCTCACCGATCCGCTCCAGGAATTGAAGATCGCGGTATTGGACGCCAGCGACCATTTTGTCTGGCACCCCGGCATGATGCTCGATGG
>DNHA01000085.1 GCA_003486025.1 Micrococcaceae bacterium
CTACGGAAAATATTTCCGCAGCCACCGCCATTTTGAATTATCCGAGATTCAAGGCTATTCGCTGGCAACCTGGCTGCCCGCCAGCTGCGCAGCGGCATCGCGGCGTGGCAGCACGCGCCACATGAACCATGCGTAGAGCGAGGCGATGACCATGAATACCCAAACGAACAACAACGCAAAGGCCGGGTTGTTGCTGAACAGGGTTGCCACGTAAACGGCCGAGGCAAGCGCCATGAGCAGCCAGCCGGAGCGGATGCCTAGAGCAACCAAGACGAAGGCCATCAAGACCGCCGCTTCGGTGATGTAGGACACCCAAATGGTTCCGGTGCCGGCGGTGAAAGCAAAACCAGTGGTGAGCATTTCACCCAAGTGAAGAGCGGTCAACACGGCAATGCCGAGCACGGTGGTAATGATTGCCGAAAGCCCCAGAGGAGAACGGGTGACCTGCCGCGTGAACTTGCCTTGGAAACTATAACGGGAGAACCGCCAGAGACCGAAGACGCCGACAAGCAGCGCAGGGATCGCGTAGATCAAGAACAGCATGTCGTACTGCATGGCAATGACTAGCGGTCCGGCGAAGACGGCGAGGATCTGTGCCCACCAGCCTAGGTCATTGCGATGCGCCAACAGAATGCATGCGACCACCGAGAGCAGTGCGCTTAGTGCATAGAGTGCAACCTGCGTGCCTGATTCAGTACCTGGCAGCTGGGAGAAAAGAGTGTAAAAAAGTTCTTCCACGACGCTTCTTTGATTTGACTGGGAAATGAACGGGTACGTGCAAAACGCACCCTAATGATGCTATCGCCGAAACCTGTGAAGACGAATAGCTCGGTACTGCGAAGCGACATAGAACATAGTTCGGCCCCGGCTAATGCAGCGTAAGAACGCCTCACCAGCCGGGGCCGAACCTATGAAATTACTTCTGTGTGGGATGCAAACCGTCAAAGACCAAGGTGATTGCCTGGTTTTCCAGATTCTCCGCCTCAATTGGACCGTCTTCGCGGAACCAATCCACGACGGAGTTGATCAGGCCGAACAGCAACCGGGCGGTAGCGCGAGGATCAAGATCCTCCCGGAACCTGCCGGTGCTCTGCGCCTCGGTGACCAGCTGTGCCAGCTGGCGGTCCATGGCGCGGCGACGATCCAGCGCGTTGCGCTCAAGCTCTGTATTACCGCGCAAGCGCAACAGCAAGGTGACGTAGCTGCGCTTGGAAATCAAGATGCGGAAGGTGGCCCGCAAGAAGAAATCCAAGCGCTCATCGGCACTACCCTGATGCACCTGTACCTCATCAATGACAGCTTCCAACGGAATCAGGGCCTCGTCAAGGGCGAGCCGCAACAGATCTTCTTTTGAAGAAACGTGGTGGTAGATGGCGGACTTACTGATACCCAGTCGGTCCGCCAATTTACCCATCGACGTGGCTTCATACCCGTGTTCGTTAAAAGCTTCGACAGCAATACGAAGTACGGAATCCTGATCGTAGCCGGGGCGACCGCGCTTGACTGACGTGCGCGATTTTTCGATAAGTTTCATGATCCCTTTATCATCCCACGCTAGGTGGACTTTACTTGTCTCGCATGTCAAAGATGCGCTTGAGCTTGCCCATGGAACGCTCCAGCGTCTCCGGGTCAAGAACTTCAATGGCACAGGAAGAGCCAACATGGATCTTGATGAGCTTGGCCAATTCGCCGCCGGCCTTGGCCGCTTCCTCGGTGCTCACACCGGCACGGCGCTCAACCTTGACTGCGAGCTGATCCATGCGGCCCGGACGGGTGAGCACCAGCTGGAAGTGCGGCGAGAGAGCCGGCAACTTCAAGATGAGCTCTTCGATCTGGCTTGGGAAGAGGTTCACACCGCGCAAAATGATCATGTCATCACTGCGTCCGGTAATGCGTCCCATACGTCGGTGTCCGGGGCGAACCGAACCGGGCAGCAACCGGGTCAAATCATGGGTGCGGTAGCGGATGATAGGCAATGCCTGCTTGGTCAGCGAGGTGAAAACCAATTCACCGTGTTCGCCGTCGCCAAGTACCTTGGTTGAATCGTAGGCATCCACGATTTCCGGGCGGAAATGATCCTCCCAAATATGGCTTCCGTCCTTCAGCTCGCCGGATTCGCCGGCCACGCCTGGGCCCATCACTTCGGAGAGTCCGTAGATATCGCAGGCATCGATGCCGAACATTTCTTCCAGCTCGTGGCGCATTTCCTCGGTCCACGGCTCTGCGCCGCATACGGCGACCTTCAAGGAGGTCTTTCGCGGGTCAAGTCCGGCACGCTGCATCGCGTCGCCGATAGTCAGCAGGTAGGTCGGCGTGCACAAGATGGCATCCGGCTCGAAGTCCTGGATCATGGTGATCTGCTTATCGGTTTGCCCGCCAGACATCGGAATGACCGTAGTGCCTAGGCGCTCGGCTGCGGCGTGCGCACCCATTCCACCGGTGAACAAGCCATAACCGTACGCGTTATGGACCTTCCACCCGGGCTTTACGCCGGACAGGCGCAAGCAACGTGCACCCATTTTGGCCCAGTCATCGAGGTCCTGCTGCGTGTAGCCAACCACCGTGGCTCGGCCGGTGGTTCCCGAAGATGCGTGGATGCGCGCTACCTGGTGCTGTGGAACAGCGAACATGCCAAAGGGGTAGCTCTTGCGCAGATCTTCTTTTTCGGTGAAAGGGAAGATCTTCAGATCTGCCAGTTCCTTCAAGTCGCTAGGATGCACCCCGGCGGTGTCGTACTTGTCCTTGTAGTAAGGAACGTTGGTGTACGCGTAGTCCAATGTCTCCTTGAGGCGGGTGAGCTGAATCGACTCGATCTGGTCCCGGCTCATGGTCTCTTCAGGATCCAGTGGATTAGGCAGGTTATCGCGGTCAGTTGTCTGTGACATGCTCATTCTTTCGTGTGGTGTCGAATGCTTAGCGGTTTGCAGGCTTTGGGACGGTGCGTGAGCGTCCGCGGAATTCGGCTACGGTCTCAATGCGGCCATCGCTAGCGGGCTGCGTGACGGTGATGTCATAGATCCCGCTGCGTCCTTGCTGGGAAACCCGGCGGCCGGTAGCAGTCAACAACCGGCCCGGAATCCCAGGCTTGAGGAAGTTGATATCCGCTCCGGAGGCCACGGTGATGGTGTCCTTGGAACCTTCGGCAGGATTGCAGCTCAGCGCGAAAGCCGTGTCTGCAAGGCTGAAGATCATGCCACCGTGGGCGATGCCAAAACCGTTAAGCATTTCTTGGCGAAGTGTCATCGTAATGACCGCGTATCCGTCGCTGACCTCGACAACTTCGATGCCCATCCACTGGGTTGCATAGTCGTTGTGCAAGATTGCGTGGGGCAATGCCTTGTCTATTTGGGTTTCGCTCATAGGGACCTCCGCCGAATTAGTTACCGAACGATCATTAGGTAATACTAGATTGTGACCCATATCAAGCCCTGCTGTCTAATGGCAGGCGTCACAAAGGCGTGAATTTCTTGAGTCCCGGAACGAAAACTCGGCGGTGAGCAGGCCTCTAAACGGGCGGAAACAAGCCGATGGATCTTCGTGATTGCGGCGAGGTTGCCTGTACCGGGTCAAGTTGCGGTTAAAGGCAGCGGCGGCCCGCTGGACCTAGCTGGTATTCCTGGCTAGGTCCTGCAAGCCGCCGGTCATAGGGCACGCTCAGCGGGCTACTTCGCTGAGCCGGTGTTCTTGCCCAAGGCGTCCAAGGCAAAGGCATAGTCCCACGCGCGGTTCTTCCACGCTTCGTAGCGACCCGAAGCGCCGCCGTGCCCGCCTTCCATTTCAGTCTTCAGCAAGATCGGTTCACTGCCGGTGCCAACCTCGCGCAGCTTGGCCACCCATTTGGCTGGCTCGACATAGAGCACTCGGGTGTCATTCAACGAGGTAACCGCGGCGATCCTCGGGTAATTCACGGCGGCGATATTCTCATAAGGGGAGTAGGACTTCATGTAGTCGTAAACTTCCTTATCCTCGATGGGGTTGCCCCACTCTTCCCACTCCAATGCCGACAGCGGAAGGTCTGGATCAAGGATCGAAGTCAGTGGGTCCACAAAGGGAACCTGGGCAATGATCGCGGTGTATAGCTGCGGGGCCAAGTTAGCGATGGCGCCCATCAGCAATCCACCGGCAGAACCGCCCAATGCCACGATCCGGGCCGGGTCGGCCCAACCGGTATCGATCAGGTAGTTTGTTGCATCGACAAAGTCGGTGAAGGTGTTCTTCTTGGTCAGTTTCTTACCCTGCAGGTACCAGTCGCGTCCCAGCTCGCCGCCGCCGCGCACGTGGGCGATGACAAAGATGACGCCGCGGTCCAGCACACTGAGCCGTGGAATCCCGAAGCCTGGATCCATCGAGGCCTCATAGGAGCCGTAACCGTAAAGCAGGACCGGGTTGGGAACCGAAGTATCCAAATCTGCTCGACGCATCACGGTCAGAGGAATCTTGGTGCCGTCCGCAGCGGTGGCCCATTCACGCGTCGAAAGGTATTGCGCCGAATCATAATCATTGACCGGGGTTTGCTTGCGCAGTACCAGTTCCAGGTCATCGAGCCACAGGTCATAGACCCGGGCAGGGGTGAAGTCCGAGGTATAGCCAATACGGATCAGCGGTGCTTCCAAGTTCGCGAAGGTCGCCGCGGCGGTAAAGAGTTCTTCGTCAAAGGCCGGTTCGATAATCGCTTGCTGGGATTCGGTGCCCAAAGAATCCAACGCAATCAGCTGCACTCGTTCGCAGGTATCGCGGCGCACCGAAAGCACCAGATGAGTTGAGGTCAGCGCCGTCCCCTCGACCTTCACCGTTGATTCATGAGGCAGCACCGTGGTCCAGCTCGCCGGATCGGTGCCGGCGCCTAGCTCGCTGAGCTCTGCCAAGGACACCATATTGTTCGGGTCCTGGAAATCGTGGGTGATCACCGCACGAGCATCGGCGCCGGGCAGCAGGTCCACCCCGTGAAGCAGTCGCAGGGAACGTGGTACGAGTAGTC
>DNHA01000223.1:0-6741 GCA_003486025.1 Micrococcaceae bacterium
CGGGGAAATTACTGACGGGTTCACTGGTGGGTCCGGACTGAGCACTGTTGATCGGCTCTTTGATTTGTCCCGCAACAAGGACTTGTCGAAGGGTGCGCGTAAGACCGCGGGGAACTTTGCCCGCTCTGCCGAGAGCGCTTTGAAGGGGCTCACGAAGCAGGCCGAGTCTTTGGAGAAGCAGGCCGAGAGCGCGAAGAAGACCGTCGATGAATTGTTGTCCGTTCAGGGCAGCGTTTCTGGTGGTCTTCGGGGTGAGTTTTCACTGTCGGGGACTCTTGACCAGTTGAAGTCGGTCAAGAATTCTGGCCCACTGTCGGCTGGCTCGTTTGTGAAGTCTGCGCAGGGCAAGGCAGCGCAGATCATGCGCTTCAACGGCTTGCTGGACAAGCTCCGCAAGAAGGGTTTCACGGCTGCGGTCATCGAGGAAGTTGCGATGCTCGGCAGTGTCGAGGGCACTCAGGTCGGCAACGCTTTGCTGGGTGCCACGTCCAACGAAAAGAAGGCGCTCAACAAGGCGTACAAGTCGATGGATTACTGGGCCGGGGAAGCTGGCACGACGGTCACGAAGTCCATGCACAAGGGCGGTTTGGATGCTGCGGAAGGCTTTGCGCTCGGTATCGAGGGCAAGCAGAAGCGTGTCGAAGATGCCATGTACAAGCTGGGCAAGGGCGCAGAGAAAGCATTGCGCAAGTCCCTGGATACCCATTCCCCGTCGAAGAAGTTGCGGGGCGTGGGTCATGACGGCGGCGATGGCTTGGCGCTTGGCTTCGAGGATCGACTCGGGCTGGTGTCTGCTGCTGCTGGGCGTATGGGCGATGCCGCGATGAGCGGTTATGGATCACCAGCATTCAGTATCCCGCCCTCGGCTGAGGCTGCACGGTACGCCGCACAACCAGCACAGCCAATGATCATGGTCGATATTGACTATGACCGCTTGGCTGCGTCAATGGCGAAGGTTCAGATTCCGGTTCGCATCGGCAATAAGGACATTGCCCAAGCAAACACGGCTGGGCGTAAGGAATTGCGTCTGCCTGCAACATCACCCCGCGGGTAACCGTAACAATGTGTGGCCCGTCAGATCCTGGCGGGTCACACCTATTTCCTGAAGGAGTCCACCTTGATCTATCTCGGCACGCTCGGCCGCATGGTTGAACTGAAATGCCCGGCCACGCAGCAGGTATCGGTCGCTGATGGTTACTCCTTCGAAGAGACTCTGGAAGGCCAGGTAAAGGCTCAAGTGAAGACATTGCGACGCCGGGTGTGGCAGTTGGGCACCTCGGATGCGACGACTCCAGCCGATCAGGCCACACTTATGGGATTCGCGAGCGGAAGCTGGGGCAATGGGCCGTTCGTGTTCGTGTCGGCAGATGCTCCAGTGACAAACATGCTAACCCCGGCAGCAGCGTCGTGCATGGAGATGCGCACCAACAACGCGCTGGTGCGACCAGCAGGCCCTGTCAATCTTGACGCTGCCGGCTGGGAGGGGCGGTCGATTGGTGCTGATCTTCCGGAGGGCGGGGGTTCCCGGCCAGAGATTTATTTCGGGACCGGTGATACTCCAGTACTGGCTGGGTTGCCGGTGACTGGGAGTGCCTACGTGGAGGGCACGGACGCGGCGATTCGGTTGTATTGGTACCGAGATGGAGACCCCACTCCGATTACCAGTTCAACATCCAGTGCGAGCCCTGGCACCGGGTTCCGTCGCATCTCGGTGACCGCGATTCCGCCAGCGGGAGCGATATTCTGTCGCCTCGTGGCGGTCGGGGCAACGCGGGCCACACGGCCTGCGATCACCTGGACAGACAGGGCCTTTGCCTGGGCCGCGGGTGAAGGTTGCTCTAAAGCTGTCATCCATGCCATGTCAAAGTCCTTGGTTCTTGCTTCGCGGGACCCCCGCGGTGGCCGGTACGCGAATCTTTCCTACACGATTACGGAGGTGGGCTGATATGCAGGCTGGTGAACTCGCCTTCTCGGACGTGCAAGCTTTCACCTCGCGGGTGCTGGTCAACGGTATCCAGCGCCCGGTGATGTCGTGGTCAGTGGACCGGGACCTGGTGGGCGATCTGCCCGAACAGGTCGTCGCCGGGGGCGGCGTAGCCCAAGCAGGAGGCTCGATCACTTGGGGCTCTGACCTCGATGTGGATACCGGGGCCGTAAATCCGTGGAACCCCTCCACCGGGTGGATCCCCAAGGAGGGCGACGCCGTCCAAATCCTTGCCGGGGATGGCCTCACCGAATGGTCCCAGTTCGTCGGTGTCATCGACTCCTCATCCGGAGACATAGGTGGGGGGTTCTCCTCAAAGATCATTGACCGGATCGATGACTTCTCCCGCAAGGTCCGGCTGCCGGCACTGGTGGATGTGATGCCGCCGGTGGACGTTTCACTGGAGTTCCGTCGCTTCCGTCTCAGCCCTCGTTTTTATGTGATGACGGCGATGCGTCGGGCCGGATTCCATGTGACCCCGGCACCGGAGGCAGCCTGCGCACTGGACGTGCCAGCGGTCGGGTCCATGTGGCCGCTGATCGGGGACATGCTCACCTGCCGGCGCGGATCCAATCCCGAGGAATCCCCGATGTGGCCCGGAGGCTTGTTCGTCCGCGACGTCACTTCCTCCTACACCCCGAATGTGGCCCGGTCCGGGTCCGCCGCGGTACAGCTGACGATGCAGCGCGGCCCCGAACATACCGGGGTGGCTCGCATCCGAGTGTTGTACGGGGCCAGCACGGTCGTACTCTCGGTGACGGCCACTCAGGCGCAGGCGTGGGTGAACGGCGTGAACGTCGTGTCGATCCCGGTGACCAGTGCATGCATTATCAGCTATCTGTTCAAGAACGGGTCCGTTCAGATCCGCTCATCACAGGGGCAGGTTGCCAGCGGATCCGCTGCGTGGTCGGTCACCACGCTTATGTCGAGCATCGAGGTGATTGGGGACGAGACCTCACACTTCAACGGTGTGCAGGTATCCAACCCTCAGCCGTGGCACGAATTCGCGTCCCTCGGCTTCACCCCGTCGGCGCGGATCACCACCGGAGTCATGCACGACACCCTGGAAGCCTGCCCGGCAACCGGCGACCAGTCAGCCAAGGACCTGCTCCAAGAAATCGGCCAAGCCTTGCTCTGGCCGTTCTGGATCGATGAGACCGGAATGGCCAAGGCCATCCAGTCCGATGCTCTACGCGGTCAGGCGCCCGTGCAGACCGTCACTACCCTCGATGACATTCGCTCGCTCTCGTGGCGGCGGGACCTGCTCGGGGCACGCTCCGAAATCATCACGTCCTACGACGAGTGGACGATCAGCCGATCCAACAACTACTCGGTCGAGCTGTGGCGTTCCACCGAGGCGGTGGTACTGCTCACCGGGCAGCGGCACGAATCCCTGGTGGAACCACCAGCCGGGGAGGTTTGGCTGATGGTCGATGAGACCCTGACCGTACCCGGGATCAGCCCGCTGACCGACGCGAACAAGGGCGTTGGGAGTGTGGCTGGCGGCGTCTATACAGACGGGGTCAGTGAGGAGTGGGCACCCCTGCCCTCGGCAGTCAAGCTGTCCGTGGGCCTGACGAAGGTGACCGAGGGGATCTGGCGGTTCGCGGCCGCCGCGGTCGGGACCATCCCGGCCGGGTGGCAGGTTGAGCTACGCACTTGGTCTTCCACCTTCGCCGGCCGGACTTCCCTGTGGCCGTATTGGTGGGACAACCAGCTGCCGATCATCCGGGGCAAGGGCAAAGCCGTGCCCACGAAAAAGACCCGGAACCCGACCATCGCCGGGAGCATCGGACCAGTCTTGGAGCTGGATTGCAAGCACTGGGCGACCGGTCACCTGGCTTCCAACCGCACCCGCGTCGTGGACGAGGTAACCAACTTTGTCAGCGGGCAGGTCGTGAACCCGCAACCAGTGATCACCGGGATGCGGGTCGGCTTCGATCCGCGCCGGCAACTGGGCGATGTGATCACCGTGTCATCCCCGGACTTCATGGGTGTGGAACTGCGCTGCCTGATCACTAGGGTCGGCACCAGTGCCGGCGGGTCGTACTCACAGGAACTCTCGGTACGGATCATCTCCGCCGAAACCACCTTCACCACCTACGCCGGGTTCGCCGAAGCCTGGGGACCTACCGCCGACTATGACACTTTCGCCGCAGCATGGGACACCGTTTCCACTTACACCGACCTGAACAACGACCCGCTAAGGGGGAGCAATTGACCAAGTACACGACCCGCGGCCTGCCATGGCCGGAACCGCTGGATAAGATCGCCAAGACAAGCAGCCCCGAAGACAGCATCCGGGAAGACTTCGAATCGCTGGCCAAGGCCACCGACCGCGAGATTGTCATTGACCATGAAAAGTCCGAAGCGAACTCGGCCCGACTGGAAGCCTCAAAGTTGGCTTTCGCAGATCGGCAGGCTCCCCAGCAGGTCGGAGCTATCAGCCCCTATACGCACGCATGGGCCGATAGCTCGGGGCGCATTGGAGTCGCTTTGCGCCGGGCCGATGGGGAACTTTACGTTCCCGGTGGCATTGACGCGCTGCGCTCTGGGATGCGCGTATACGAGGGTAATGAGTATGCATTTGCCTTCGCCGACAGCGCGGGCCGCATCTCGGACATGTGCATCGACTCAGCGGGCCGCACGCCAAGCTTTGTCTTGGAATCTTATGCGGATCGGATGGGATGGAGTAGCGGTGGTGGCGGTGGTGGCGGTTCCACGAAGTTGGCCGGCGTAGCACTGACCCTCCCTGATAGTGCTACGCCCAGCACAACCATGAACAATGGCACGGCACGAGTTCCAGTAATGATCGGGGCCCCTGCCTCCGAGTGGCGCTTGCACATCCGAAACTACAACGACAAAACGGCCACCGCTTACCCGGGGTCTCTGTCCTTTACGGGCGTTTACCTCGGTGAACATGAGCGCGATGCCCAAGGTTTACTCTCCGGCGCTTTCAAGGCGGCGCCGCGACAGGTTGCCGGGGCTTTCGCGTCCTCGGCAGTGGGCGAAGAATGGGTCGGTCCATGGGTAACGGATCATCCGCTGAAGTCCGGGAAAGACTACTTGGTGTCCTACGGATACACCAGCGCCGAGCAGTCCAACTACCTGGCCTCTGCTGGCGGGTGGACCACGACTAGTGCCACCGACGTCGCGGCACTGGCCCCTGCCCGGGCCGCCGTGAAGTCAGTTCCACTTGATGTGTGGATCGAAGTGCGAATCCCCGCCGAGACAAAGGTCGTTGCCTACATTGGTGACTCCTTGACCTTGGGAATCCAAGCCACACTACCGGTCTACGATTCATGGGCAGCCAAGCACGCCATTGCCAATGGTGCGATCCACTCGATCTACGCCATTGGAGGATCGCAGGCCACTGACTGGACCGACACCGCGGCCCGACGTCTGGCCAAGTGGGAGACCCTCGCCAAGCCCGACGCGGCGATCATTGCCCTGGGGAATAATGACATCTTCACTTACGCGGTGTCATTGGCGACCATGCAGGCCCGTACTCGGGCGGTGGCGGCCATGGCGCGGTCGTTCTTCTGCGATTGCATCTACCTGACCACGATCCTGCCCCGCATAGATGCCACGGCCGGAACCCAGGCTGTGTGGACGGACTTCAATGCGTGGCTCCTGCAAACACCGGCGGGTGCGCGTATGACGTTCGACTTCGCCGAAAAAATCGTGGACAGCAGCGGCAACGCCGATCCCCGGTGGGCCAGCACGCCAACCAACTTTCACTTGAGCAGCGCCGGATACGCCCGCTGTGCCGCCACTATCACCCACGCCTTGGCTTAGGAGGCCACCATGCCAGCACTAGTGCAATACGCATACGAAGAATTTACCGGCCCGAACATCAATTCCCGCCCTCGCCTCCCGGCCTTCATCCCCGTCCCAAGGTACGACCGGCGCTTCCATTCCGGCTCTTTCGGCGCACAGTCCGATGGGACCACCGTCAACACCTGGACCGATACCGAGGTTTCCCTGACGAACATGTCCACTGCGGGGTCTGGGGTCACGGGCGCTACAGCTCCCATATTGGGGACTGTCTCAGGGAACCGGGTGGTCAGATTCGATGGGATCAAAAACGCTCTTGGCATCCTCTACACCAACCCTGAGCCCTACACTTTCACCCTTGTTTTCTACCAAGGTGCTGCGAACCTTGGAAAGTTCCTTGTGGGGCTATCAGACTCGGGGGCCATTGGTTTGGTAACGGACAGCCCGGGCCTTCCAAAATTCTGGGGCAGGGGTCAGGCAACATCAAGTGCGCCACTATCTACCGGATGGCACATCATTACGGTGATTGCAGACGAGGCGAACACCCGGATTCGTGTTGATGACAATTCATCATTCACCTACTCGCTCGGACAGGCGTATGAACGACGACGGCTAACGCTGGGGGGGTCACCATACAATACGGCGTTGGCTAAAATCGATGTCGCCGAGATTGTGCACTGGCCCAGCGCCCTGAGCATCTCCGATGTCGAAAAGGTGCACAGCACTTTCAAATCCCGCTACAGCCTCTAAAGTTGACGTAGCGCATCTTCGAAAGATCCCGCGATCTTGGCAAGCTCTACTTCGCCCTCGCCGAGCTGGAAAAGTTCCGGGTAAGTCTCAATATTTGACTTCGTCAAAATGTAGTCGGAGATAAGATCGAGAATCTGACGGCTAGACATGCGCAACTCCACAAGGTAAGAACGGTTGAAAATCCAACACTACTCGCCAACGAGTTCAGGAGAAGAACGCGCAACGTAATT
>DNHA01000223.1:6754-8152 GCA_003486025.1 Micrococcaceae bacterium
AGGCGCATTTTTTATGCCCTCCACGCGGCGCACCCATAACTTTTTGCTCATGATAGGAGCCATCTTGAAACCTTCAAATGTTGATCTTGGTAGGGTCGAGGGCCGCTTCATTGTCGGCATCCAGGACGGCGCGGATGTAGATGATGAGCCGGACTTCATCGCTGCCCAGGGAACGATTGAGTTCACTGCGTCTGTGCCATACCTGCCTGACCCCACCGCCAGCCCTGTGCCGGTGACGCTACTCAAAACCACGATTCGCGGGATGTTGGATTCTCAGGGCTACCTATGCTCGATTAGGCGGGAGGTGGTGGATGGAAAGCAGGTAGACGTTCCCGGCCCTCGCGGGCTATCCCTCGTAGCAACTGATGATCCGGACTTACTCGTGCAGAACTGGACGTGGAATGTCACGTACCGCTTCACCGCCGTAAATGGGTCCACGCCGACAATCCCGGCGCATGGCATTGTGGTGCCCATGGGTGCGACTGTGGACTTGACGACGACGCTCAAGGTGCCCTCCTCGCCGGGTTATGGCCTACCACAGGCTGAGGCGGCAGTATTGCGGGCTGAAGCGGCGGCGCAGGTGGCGCTCGATGTGAAAGCGATGGCTGATGCTGGCGAGTTCGACGGCGAGCAAGGCCTACCCGGTAATGCGACCATGCGCGTAGATACCACGGCCGGAACCCGCATATTTATCACCAATGGCGTCACCGAGCACATGCTTAGCGCTGACACCAAGTGGCGGTCAATCCAATGGTGGGGCGCTGACGGCGTGGTGCAAGGCTTACCTCTTGAAGTTACCCACGGATACCTGCCCCTAGCGGGCGAGGCAGGAGGTGTCTACGTCCGCCGAATCAACGACATGGTTTACATGCGAATACTGGCAATCACCACAACCTCAGGTGCTCAGCAGTTCCCGATACCCAATGGGTTCAGTGCAGGCGGCACCCCTTATCCGGCTGGATTACTTCGCGCTAATAGCAGCACCCCATACGAGTACCGAGCTGGTGGGGCATGGGTATTTGCGGGAATAGCAAACGGAATTACTACGGAGACTCAGTATGCGATTGAAGTTAGCTGGGTTTCCAAGAGCGCATGGCCGACCACCCTCCCCGGCATCCCAGCATAAGGAGCATCAATGGAACTCACCACACTGTCAGACGAAGAACTCGACACGCTCCGCACTGACGTAGCTATCGAGCAAGAGCGCCGCCAAGCGCTCGCTACTATCCCAGACCAGATTGTAGAGCTGAGAGAGAAGTTCTTAGCTGGTGGCGGCGATCTAGCGGATCTGGCCTAACCCACCTATCTGCCGGAATTGGCGACTCTCCAATTCGTCATGCGCCCGTCACATTCAGTGGCGGGCGCACTCGTTCCCCCTCCCGAAAGGCTCCCATGCGA
>DNHA01000176.1 GCA_003486025.1 Micrococcaceae bacterium
ACTGCTTCGCTCCGGAGCAACTTTACAAGCTTACCACTTTGTTGACTGTTGTCAACTCGATGTTTCCGACTTGTTCACGTCTCTTGAATTTGCATGCCTTGCGGGCAATCCGTTCAAGCGGCGCGAGAAGTAACTCTACACGGCTTCCCGGTGAACGCAAAATCGGCCATTACACCTGTTATTCATTCAGAATTCCCTGTACTTCCGGGAAATTCTTGCGCATTAAGCCTTTTACGCTGGCATCATCGGCAAAAAACAAACCTATGAAGCAGCTCACGCTTAAAGCAGTTGGGCTGGTGTCCCCGCCACATGACGGGGAAACCAGCCCAACTGAAATTTATGTGCCTACTTGCTTTCGGCGTTACGCAAACGGGAAACCTCGTAAAGCGAGATGCCCACGGCCATCGAAGCATTCAATGACTCCATCGCGGAGTCGATAGGAATCGAAACGATCGCATCGCAGTTTTCACGAACCAAGCGGGACAGGCCCTTACCCTCGGAACCGACAACGATGCACAGTGGACCGGTGGCTAGTTCCAGATTTGGCAGATCCATATTGCCGCCAGCGTCCAGGCCAATCACGAAGATTCCGGCAGACTTGATTTCTTTCAAGGCATTGGTCAGGTTGCTGCACTTGGCAACTGGTACTCGTACAGCTGCACCAGCACTGGTCTTCCAAGCCGAAGCGGTCATCCCGACGCTGCGACGTTCGGGGATGATCACGCCGTCAGCGCCGAAGGCCGAGGCGGAACGGATGATGGCGCCAAGGTTGCGAGGATCGGTGATTCCGTCCAAAGCGATGAACAGTGGCTGGGTGCGCTTGTAGCCGCGGGCATAATCCTTCACGGATTTCTGTGCCAGCTGCACGGCGTCCTTGTACTCGTACGGCGGGATCTGCAGGGCGAGGCCCTGGTGGATTGCACCGTCGGTCATCCGCTCAAGTTCTACCTTGTTTGCTTCCATCAATGGGATGCCAAGCTCGTTAGCAAGCTTCAACGACTCACGTACGCGGTCATCGACCTCGATACGAATAGCAACGTGCAATGCCTTGGCCGGAATTCCAGCGCGCAGGGCTTCAACAACCGAGTTGCGGCCGGTAACCATTTCCGCATTGACCTTGATGCGGTCGTTGCGCTTAGCTGCGGTGCGCTTGTTAGCAGCACGTTCGGCCAGCTCCTTGCTGCGGTAGGCCTTGTGGTAAGGACGATCCTCGGCTTTCGGGGTGGGGCCCTTGCCCTCTAGGGAACGGCGGCCTTTGCCGCCACTGCCCTTAGTCGGGCCCTTTTTGCCCTTGCGAACCGCTCCCGCGCGTTCTTGAGGAGTACTCATTTGATCTGTCCTTTGTTATGAATTCTTATATTGGCCGCGGGTGCGGTTATTTGGTCAGGGTCCAGCGGGCACCGTCGGCTGAATCAGCTACGGTAATGCCTGCGGAAGCCAGCGCGTCTCGAATTGCATCCGAACGCGCCCAGTCTTTCGCGGCACGCGCTTGGGTTCGCTCCGCTAGTTGCGCTTGAATCAAAGTGTCTAGCGCTTGCGCTTCCGCGCTGTGCGCAGCGTTGGAGCTGCTTCGGGCATCGTCAAGTCCAAGAACTCCGGTCATGGCCAGCACCTGGCTGAGGGATTCGACCACGATTGCATCATCGTTCGCAACCAGCGCGGCATTTCCACGGCGGACCGCTTCATGCAGTGCGGCCAGCGCCATCGGCACGTTGAGGTCATCGTCCATGGCCGCTCCGAAGGCTTCGGGCACCGAGGTTGCTTGCACCGCGCTGCCGCTCTTTGCTGCGCGGTAGCGGGCGTTGGAAATGAACGTATCGATACGTTCTACCGCGGCAGCGGCCTCGGTCAGCGAATCCGGGCGGTAGTCCAACTGCGAGCGGTACTGAGCCTGGCCCAGGAAGTATCGAACGACTCGGGCTTCAGCCAGCTGCAGCATTTCTTCCGGAGAAATCGTGTTGCCGATGGACTTGCTCATCTTTTCTCCGGCATAGGTGACCATGCCGTTGTGCATCCAGTAGTTGGCAAATCCTTGGCCGGCGGCAGTTGACTGCGCCAACTCATTTTCGTGATGCGGGAAGCGCAGGTCTAGTCCCCCACCATGAATGTCGAAGTGAGTACCGAGGTATTTAGCCGCCATGGCCGAGCATTCCAAGTGCCATCCGGGACGTCCTCGTCCCCATGGGCTGGTCCATGATGCGGTGATCGGATCGCTTTCCTTGTGGNNTCACGCGGGTCCCGCTTGCCACGCGGATCTGCGTCGGTTGCAGCCTGCATGTCATCGATCTTCTGCCGGGTCAACGAGCCGTAGGCTTCGAAGGAACGCACGTCGAAGTACACATCTCCGGAGTGATCGGTCGCCGGGTAGGCATGCCCCGCCGAGATCAGTGTTTCGATCAGCTCATGCATTTCCGTAATATGCCCAGTCGCACGCGGTTCGTAAGTAGGCCTTCGTACCCCAAGTGCCGCGTAGGCGTCAGCAAATTCTTGTTCGAAGCGGTACGCCAGTGCGTACCAAGCTTCGCGTGGCGGATAATGCTGGTCAGCGGTGAAACCGTCGGCAA
This sequence comes from Micrococcaceae bacterium, assembly GCA_003486025.1. Lineage (GTDB taxonomy): Bacteria > Actinomycetota > Actinomycetes > Actinomycetales > Micrococcaceae > Glutamicibacter. The sequence goes on from DNHA01000176.1 coordinate 2,565, forward strand.
AGGAGTTCGCCGATTTTTCCAGGATCTTGTCATCGATATCCGTCACGTTACGTACGGTGGTGACGTTGAATCCACGGTATTCGAGCCAACGCACCAAGATGTCATAGGCAATAGCGCTACGCACGTGGCCTACGTGCGGCATTCCCTGCACGGTTGCGCCGCAGTAGTACAACTTCACTTCGCCGTCGGTTAACGGCTTGAAGTCTCGTACGGACGCAGTCTTGGTGTCATAAAATCGCAGGCTCACATCTTTAAGGTTATCCGAAGAAACCCATGGTTGTGCAGGGATGCGATAAGGAACGCACCGACGCGTTGACTACTAGCCCTCTGAAACCACCGGATAGACCAGTGCGGTGGCATATGCGGTGACTCCAATTCCTTCGCCTTCGTAGCCCAATCCGTCGCTCGTTGTTGCGGTGACGCTCACCGGCGCACCGAGCACGTCGGAAAGCAATTGGTTAGCTTCTTCGCGGCGAGCGGCGAAGCGTGGACGGCGGGCCACAAACTGCACTGCGACGTTCCCGATTTCGAATCCCGCCACGCGAACCAAGCGGGCGGCTTCTGCAAGCAGGCTCACACCGCTGGCCCCGGCAAATTCTGGCCGATCCACCCCGAAGTGCGTGCCTAGATCGCCTATGCCGCTGGCGGAGAACAATGCGTCGCAGGCTGCGTGGGCTACCGCATCCCCATCCGAATGCCCGGACAGCCCAATGTCATCGGGGAAGAAAAGTCCCGCGAGCCACATTTGCCGTGTCGGATCGGTGCTGACCGCGTGAACATCGATGCCGTTGCCGATACGTGGGATGGCCATATTTTGCTCCAGTTGATTGCCCGGTGCTGTCTCGAACAGCCGGTTGACTGCATCTAGATCCTCTGGGTGGGTGACCTTGAGTGACCGTGCGTCGCCGGGAACGATATGTACTTCGATGTCACAAGCGCGAACAATCGACGCATCGTCGGTAACCCGCTCAAAATCCTTCAAGGCTGTAATGATCCAACCGTGAGTGAGCTGCCAGCAGAGTTTGGGCGGCGAAGCCTTGCGGAGTCTGTACCGCACGCAGAGTACTTCGGTCCGGAGTCTGAATCAGGATCTGGCTGCCGGATTCCGGATCGATGTCCACCACACTGATGGTGTCAGTAACCGCCAATGCCGGGATGACCGCTTGCACACCGGGCTTGGCCAATTCGGCGAGGATGAGCTCATATTGGGCAACGGGTGCGAAGGCTCGGGCTGCGTCATGCACCAGAATGTGGCTGGCATCCGCGCTCACCATGGCAAGCCCCTTGCGCACTGACGCGGCTCGGCTGCTTCCTCCGGGGACCGTGCGCACCCGCTGCGGATAACCGGACAGCCGCTCGGTCAGCCGGGAATCCTCCGCGGGTACCACGACGATAATTTCTTTGATCCGCGGAACACCGAGCATGATATCCAATGCGTGCTCCGCCAAAGATTTTCCGCGCACTTGGACCAGCGCCTTGGGCATCCCGGCGCCTAGCCGGGTTCCCGTCCCTGCTGCCACGAGGATTACTGCTACAGATTGTTCTTGTTGCTCGCTCACGAGGCTCAGCCTATCGCGCAACGCAGAACTGATTAAATGACTAAACCGTGGGTCGCTTTGCGGCGTCCCACGGTTACTTGTCTTTTAGCATCTGCTGCTACTGACTCAACAAAATTTAGGCGGAAGCCAAAACTTCGTCCAGTAGAACTTCTGCCTTGGTCTCATCCAGGTCCTTGGCCAGAGCCAATTCGCTGATCAATACCTGACGGGCTTTGGAGAGCATACGCTTTTCGCCTGCGGACAGGCCACGGTCATTCTCACGGCGCCAAAGGTCGCGAACGACCTCTGCCACCTTGATGACATCACCGGAGGCAAGCTTTTCCAAGTTTGCCTTGTAGCGGCGCGACCAGTTGGTCGGCTCTTCAGTAAATTCAGCACGAAGGACATCGAACACATGGTCCAAGCCTTCCTGACCTACCACGTCACGCACGCCAACCAGATCAACGTTCTCAGCTGGAACCTCAATGGTCAGGTCACCCTGAGCCACCTTGAGCTTGAGATACATTTTCTCTTCGCCCTTGATCTTGCGCATCTTGATCTCTTCGATCATTGCCGCGCCGTGGTGCGGGTAGACAACAGTCTCGCCAACCTCAAAAACCATGTGAATAAACCCCTTTCCCACCTCCCAGTCTACCACGGGCAGGCTTGCGAAAATCTTCACTATGGCCCAAATAACCCCGAAAAGACGCGGGAGAACCTCTTCCACTTGCGGGAGAAACGTGGTATGAAGTTAAGAGGTTGAGCGGACCACCCCTTTCCCATAAACCGCAACAACCTACTACAACTTGTCGAAATCGATGTGTTGCACGTCGCTAAATCACGTTCTAGGGCGAATTACGGTTAGGCTTGGTACTAGTCGTGGTCTTCGTGTTCCCCCGCGCCTTGGGTGCGGAACACCGAAAACGGCCGCGAATCCGCAACTCATTATTCTCACCGAGGAGTTAGTGCCGTGATCACCGCACGCATGAACGCTGGACGTCGTATCGCTACGTCCCTAGCCGTGGCTGCCCTGGCATTCGGTGTCACCAGCTGTGGCGCCATCAACCAGCAGGCGACTACCGACCAGTACAACGCATCCGATGGCATCCATGTTGATGTTGCCAATGCCGAGGTCCGCAACCTGATGTTCGTCGCTAACACCGACGACTCCAAGGCGCGCCTCATCGGTTCGGTCGTCAATGATTCAGATAGCGCAGTCAGCGTGCAGATCAAGGCCGGTTCAGCCGCAGCCGTGAGCATCGACGTTCCTGCCAACCAGGTCGTCAAGCTGGAAGATGACAAGAACGAAAAGGTCATCTCCTCGCTGGGCGCCAAACCAGGTGAGCACGCAGAGACTACCTTCACCGCAGCCGGCGAAAACGTTGACTTCAGCGTTCCGGTTGTCGATGGCACCCTCGCCGAATACCGCGACTTCGTTCCGGGTGGCTACAATCCAGCCACTACCGAGCACCTGAAGCCGGTCGAGCACGAGTCAACCTCGGGCCACTAAGCAACTCAAGCAATGAATAAAGGCTTCGGCCTTCGGCGATTCCCTCCTTGGAGTGAACCAGTCGAAGGCCGAAGCCTTTGCTGTTTCTCAGTACTTCTCCGGTGTTCAGGCTACGAACTTATAGCCGAGCCCACGCACGGTAACCAGGTGTTCGGGGATCGCCGGATCCGCCTCAATCTTTGAACGCAGCCGCTTCACATGCACGTCAAGAGTTTTGGTGTCTCCCACATAATCGCTGCCCCACACACGGTCGATCAGCTGACCACGGGTCAGTACCCGGCCGGCGTTGCGCAGTAGCATTTCCAGCAGCTCGAACTCTTTCAAAGGCATGGCCACCTCGGTATTGCTGACCGAAACCACATGGCGTTCCACATCCATGCGCACCGGGCCGGCGGTGACCACATTGGTGATCAATTCCTCGGCCTCGCCTTGGCGGCGGAGCACCGCCCGGATGCGGGCCAGGAGTTCACGGGAGGAGTATGGCTTGGTGACGTAGTCATCCGCGCCGAGCTCAAGTCCCACCACCTTGTCGATTTCCGAATCCTTGGCGGTGAGCATGATGACAGGGACTTGGCTGGTGGCGCGGATCTGCCGAATCACCTCGGTGCCCGGTTGTCCGGGAAGCATCAGGTCAAGCAGCACCAGATCAGCGCCGTGGCGCTCAAAATCGGTGACAGCCACAATACCGTCGTCGGCGATGCGCACCTCGAAACCTTCACGTTCCAACAGGTAGGAAAGCGGGTCCGAGAGCGACTCTTCGTCCTCGACGATCAAAATGCGGGTCATCGGCGTTCTCCTTCACGATCCGCCACACTCGTGGCGCTCGCTTTATCATTCGTCGTATCGGTGGCCAATTCCGAGGGCTCGGCCCCTTCTTCATCCACTATGGGAAGTCTGAGTGTGAACGTGGATCCTTGTCCGGGCTGCGACCACAACGAGACTTCGCCGCCATGGTTTGCCAGCACGTGCTTGACGATGCTCAGCCCCAGGCCGGTGCCGCCGGTCTGCCTCGACCGCGCACCATCCACCCGGTAGAAACGTTCAAAGACACGTTCCTGCTCCTCGGCTGAGATCCCGGGACCCTGGTCGGTAACTGAAATCTGCGCGTAGCCATCGCGCTGGCGCAGCCCTACCCCAACGGTAGTATTCGGCGGCGAGTAGCGGATCGCGTTGTCGATCAGGTTGCGCAGGGCTGTCATCAGCAAATCACCATCCCCGTGGATTGCCACATCGAGCTTCCCACCCACGGTAATGCTGATTCCCTTTTCCTCGGCCAGCAGCTTGTTGCGGTCAACAGCCTCGCTGATCACCGATTCGATCGCGACGTCTTCACCGTGCAGGATCGAATCACTGGACTGCAGCCGGGACAGTTCGATAATGTCCTGGACCAAAGCTGCCAAGCGTTTGGATTCCTTTTGCATGCGGGTTGAGAAACGGCGTACCGCAACCGGATCATCGGCGCCATCATTGATTGCCTCGGCCAGCAGCGACATCGCACCGACCGGGGTTTTCAGCTCATGGGATACGTTCGCGACAAAGTCGTTGCGCATCGCCTCGGTGCGGGTGATATCGGTGCGATCATCGGCCAGCAGCAGGATATATTCGTCGCCGAGCGGAGCCACGCGCACTTGCACGATTAGCTGTCCCGCTCCCAAGGTGGCACGCTGCAACTCATATTGGCTTTCGGCAATTACCCCATCGGCGCGCACCTGACGCACCAAGGTGGCAAGTTCCTCATGGACCAGTGTGTGTCCACGTACCAGCCCATAGGCATAGGAGGCGGGGTTGGCGCGAACCACGCCGTCCACGTCATCCAGGATCACGAACGCGCGGCCAATGACCGATAGCACCGAGGCGGCACCTTCGGGCAGTACCGGTTCATCAACATCGGGAAGCCCGGAGGCACGCCGCTGCGAAAAGCGGTAGGCGGCCAGCCCAACTAGTCCCAAGGCCAAACCGATCAGGCCGGCGAGCAGGGTCGAAATCACTTCGTTCACATTATTAGACTAGCTTCCATGACACGTGGTGAAGGTGCCAAATGACGCTAATTAGCGCTTTTCTGTAGGCTGTTCACCAAACGTTCACTTTCCGTGGGATATTCGTTAATAACCCGCTGGCAAGGTGGAAGCAGACCCTCCGCCATGCCCAAAAACAGTGGCATAGGATTCCGTAACTCGAAAGGACCTTCAATGCGCAAGGTATTTCAGGCAGATCTGCAGCAAATCGGCGAAGAGCTGATCGAAATGTCCCGGCTAGTGGCCATCGCCATGGACCGGGCTTGGGACTCGCTGGCCAACGCCGACGTTGATCTGGCACAGGAAGTCATCGCGGCAGACGCGAAAATCGACTTCCTGCAGAACCAGCTCGACGAGCGCGCCATCGACACCCTCGCTTTGCAGGGGCCGGTTGCCTCGGACCTGCGCATGATTGTTGGCTCGTTGCGCATGAGCGCCTCATTGGAGCGCATGGGCGACCTCGCCCGCCACTTAGCGCAGCTAACCCGCCTGCGCTTCCCTAATCAGGCAATCCCGGAGCGGATTTCTGGGACCTTCGCACAGATGGCGGAGGTAGATATCCAGATTGCCAAGGAAGTAGGGCGTCTACTCGAAACCCGCGATCTGTCGATCGCCAGGGAAATCATTGAATTGAACCACAAGCTTGACGGGTTGCACGCCAGCGTGTTCACCGTGATCGCTGACGAATCCTGGGATGCGACGGCACCAACCACCGTCGATGTCTCGCTGACCAGCCGCTACCTGGAACGGTTCGGTGATCACGGAGTATCCGTAGCCCGCAAGGTGACCTACCTGGTAACCGGCGAATGGGATCCCTCCGAGTTTTAATCTCGATTCATTCGGACCATAAAATTCAACGGCGGTGCCTGCTTTCGGTTCATTCCGATAGCAGGCACCGCCGTTTGTTTTGCCCGTCGCACGCCGTAGGGAAAGTCGTTCATGACAGATGACCACGGCGAGCTTCAAGCTATGCGCCCTAGGGCCGTGCAGGTCCATTCCCGAGCCACGCACCTTATGAGGCACCCCGTTGCCCGGGCAGGGTCTACGCGTCGCCGACAGGGCATTGCACGCTGGAATGCTCAATGATTCAAGTTCGCGCCTTTTGAGCTGCCTGTTTCAAAGGCTTAAATCGTTAGAGGATGGTGCATCATCAGATGCACCATCCTCTAACTACTGTTGGTCTGCTAAAAGCGGACCACCATCAAGATTGGGTATTACCCTTCGCACTCAACGCAGAAACCTACGTTGCCCTCTTCACGAACTAGCTGTGAGCGGTGACGAATCAAGAAGCACGAGCCACAGATGAACTCGTCTTCCTTCTGCGGAACAACCGTAACGGTTAGTTCCTCGTTGGACAGGTCTGCACCTGGCAGGTCCATACCGTCGGTGTGATCGGCTTCGTCGAGCTCGCTCACGACGCTCTTAGCGTCTGGTGCGTTTGCGGACTTAACCGCGTCTAGAGAAGCCTTACGCGCCTCGGCAACGTCCGGGCGGACTTCATCGTAATCAGTTGCCACGAATTGCATTCCTAACGTGAGCCATTGAGCCTATTCGAAATAGGAGATTACAGCATACTAATACCAGAAACACAATCGTGTGGCGTTGTTTCGCTCACAGCCTGTCATTCATTTGGATTTTAGGCTCGGGAAACATTGAAGCGGACCGGTGCTTTCAAGAAAAATGAGAGCACCGGTCCGCCACGGGAAAATCGAATTAGGACTACTTACGGCCCTGATTCGCAACGGCCTTGATCGCATCGGCAGCTGCATCTGGATCCAAATACGTTCCGCCAGCGGTGACTGGCTGGAAGTTTTCATCCAGTTCATAAACCAGTGGGATGCCCGTAGGAATATTCACCCCGGCGATGGCCTCGTCGCTGATTCCATCCAGGTGCTTAACCAACGCACGCAATGAGTTACCGTGCGCTGTGACTAAGACGGTTTTCCCTGCGGACAGATCAGACTTAATCTCGTTTTCCCAGTACGGAAGCATCCGCTCAAGTACGTCCTTGAGGCACTCGGTGCGTGGAGCATTCTCGCCTAGTTCGGCGTAGCGCTCATCGTTGGCCTGGCTGAATTCCGAGGAATCGTCCAAGGCCGGTGGCGGGGTGTCGTAGCTACGACGCCACTGCATGAACTGTTCTTCGCCGAATTCGGCCAAAGTCTGCGCTTTGTCCTTGCCCTGCAACGCGCCGTAGTGACGTTCGTTCAGACGCCAGCTACGGTGCACCGGGATCCACCCGCGGCCGGCAGCCTCAAGGGCGAGGTTGGCGGTGGTGATTGCGCGGGTGAGCAGCGAGGTGTGCAGCACCTCGGGCTTGTACCCGGCCTCGGCCAGCAATTCGCCACCGCGTGCGGCTTCGGTGCGACCCTTGGCAGTTAGGTTCACGTCGTACCATCCGGTGAACAGGTTCT
>DNHA01000236.1 GCA_003486025.1 Micrococcaceae bacterium
TGGGTGGCCGCGGAATTCGGCTGGAAGTCGACCTTCGTCTTCCTCGCGGTGCTCGGTGTGGTCTGGTCGGTGCTGTGGCTGTTCATCGGCAAGGAAGGCCCCTACACCTCGATGCAGGCCGAGCACGCCATCGAAGGGACCACGGATCAGGGAAATACCGCGGCCGTCGCGGCAGCGGACCGCACCATTCGCTACGTCAAGTCCTTCTCCACCCCGACCTGGATCCTCGCGGTGCTGTGCTCCTTCCTGGGGTACTGGACCTTCACCGTAGCCATGACCTGGCTGCCGGCCTACTTTGAAACCGTAGTCGGCACCTCGACCCGCGAAGCCGGGTCGATGATCGCCCTCCCAGCCATCTGGGGCGCGATCGCCACGGTCGGCCTGAGCTGGTTCACCCAGTTCTTAGGCAACCACGGTCTGTCCACCCGCGTCTCGCGCGGCCTGGTGCTCGGCGGCTCGACCCTGTTCGCGGGCGTCATGGTACTACTGGGCACGCTAGCCAGCAGCTCCACCACGGCTCTGGTGTTCTTCACCTTCGGCTTCGGCACTGCACCGGCGCTGTTCGCACTGACCTACCTAGTAGTCGCGGAAACCACAAGCATCGGCCAGCGCGGCGCCCTGCTGCAGATCTCCAACGCCTGTTTGACCGCCANNGTGGTCGTGGGACTACTGGTGGAGAATGCCGCCACCCCGGCCATCGGCTACGAGAACGCGTTCCTGCTGACCGGCGGCATGCTGGTGGCCATGGGAGTGTTGGCCTGTCTAGGCATCAATCAGCAACGCGACCGCAAGCGCCTGGGACTCGATATCTAGGCCTGGAGAGCTGATAGCTCGTACTTCGCACAAAGGGTGGTCTGCCAATTGGCAGACCACCCTTTGCGCATGCACCGTTCCGAGACCAGAACCAATGCCTACAGGTAACAGGGAAGCCGGCACCGGGATCGGCCGGCCCGGCGTGGGAGAGCAAACGATGCACCGCCGGGTAATTGCTCACCTGCACTGTGTTCCAAGGACTTAGAGCGATACCCGTGACCACTGCGTCGTAGCTGGTAGCGATCACCGTCCGGTCCGGACTGTCGACGGTATCGCCGATCGAGTTCGACTCCACCAGGAACCCGCTGCCGGCTGTCCGCTCGGCGCAGGCGCTGCAAATGGCGCTGGCCGGGCTGATTTCCGAGAGCCGGGGTTCGGGTTGGGTGGTGCTTCCGACATTCGGTGCGAATGCCGCGGCTGAGCGCGGTCGCCACGACGTACCGTGCGGCCAGACCGGAGAATTTGCGACAACGCATAGTAGGCACTTCAATGGGCAGTGATCAGATGGCACTTGTTACTACCAAAATAGCCAGCCGGTCTCCCTATCCAGTGCGAAAAACCAAGACAAACATTATATTCCGACGAATACACGTATGCTCGCGTCCTAATTCCGTAACGCGCGGGCATAGCACAAAGGGAGGCCACCGGCATCTGCCAGGCGCCCTCCCCTTGCAACTATTCGTGTACGGCTAGGCCACGATCTCCGATGCGGCGCGCTCCACCATGAAACGCTGTCCGCTGGTGGCCACTTGAACCGGACCATCGAAGGTGGATTCCGCGCGTGTGCGCCATTCATCGGCCGTGGCCACACCGGCCAGATGCGAGAGCACCAGTTGCTTGGCGCCGCAGGCTTGCGCCACCCGGCCCGCGCCCTCAGGCGAACTATGGGATTTGGCCTGGTGGCTTAGGAAGGATTCGTCGAACCCGCGAGAGGCGAAAAATTCTAGATTCACCGCCTCATGGACCAGAATGTCGGTGCGCCGGGCCAGGCGCACCAATGCCTCGCACTCGGCCGTGTCACCGGAGAAGGTGACAGATCCATCGGCGGTGTCAAAGCGGAAGGCAAAGGCCGGGTAGACCGGAGGGTGCTCCACGAGCACCGCGCTGACGGTGACCAGCTCGTCCTGGTAGACCACAAAGGGCTCGTCCCCGCCGGCTTCCGGGATGCCGATGTCCTCGACTTCCAGCAAACCATCCATCACCGGACGGCCCTCGTCATTAACGCGGATGTCCAGATCATAGGAGAAAGCCTGCAGGGTGTGCTCGATCATGTCGCGGGTGCCGGACAGCTGGTTGCCGCGCGGGTGGTGCGGATCGCGCCCCGGACCCAGGAAGCGCACCGGAGAGGTGAATCCCTCCACCGGCTTGCCCCAGTTCCACATCAGATACGCGGGAAGTTCGCCCACATGGTCCGAGTGTAGGTGGGTGATGAAGGCGGCAGCCATGTCCTTTCCGCGTAGCCCGGCCTCATGCGCGGCGCGCACGCAGCCCAGACCGAAGTCGACCAGGTAGTGCCGTCCACCCACGAGTACCGCGCTAGCCATTCCGTTTTCCTTGCCGCGGATGGCAGGGCCAGCCGCGGTGCCCAGGGTGATCAGTTCTGTCTGGAAATTCTGGTTCATTCTCTCGTCCTCTGGGAATCCCATTCTCGGCTCAGGCATGGTGTCGCAGGTTGATGGTGCGCGGTTCGAGATACTCTTCCAGCCCCCAGCGACCGCGTTCGCGTCCGGTGCCCGAGGCCTTCCAGCCACCGAACGGCGCGTCCAGTTCCACCACGGTGTGCTGGTTGATCCACACGGTGCCGGCCTCCAATTCGAAGGCCACCTCACGGGCCCGGTCCAGGTCCGGGGACCATACCGAGGCACCCAGGCCGTAGGAGCCCGAGTTAACGTGCGGGAGCAGCTCGTCGAGGTGGTCGTAGCCGACGATGGGCAGGGCGCAGCCAAATTGTTCGTCGTCCACCAGGGTCATACCCGGGGTCGCGTCGGCGATGACGGTTGGCTCCATGAAGTAGCCGGGCAAATCGCAACCGATGCCGCCACCGGTGGCGATGCGCGCGCCGGCGCCGACTGCGGAACCGACAAGATCGCGCACAATCTCACGCTGTTTAGCGTTGTGCATCGGGCCCATGCTGGTTCCGGTGCCAACGCCATGTCCGAGCACCAGGGCTTTGGCCTCTGCGGCAATGATTTCGGTCAGTTCCGCGGCCCGGTGACGCGGCACATAGACGCGCTTAACTGCCATGCAGACCTGTCCGGCATTGCGGAAGGCGCTACCCACTATGCCGCGTGCGGTAAATTCCAGGTCCGCATCGTCGAGCACCACGGCCGCATCATTGCCGCCCAGCTCGAGGGTGACCCGCTTGACTGACTGCGCGGCGGTGGCGGCCACGGAGGTGCCGACCTCGGTGGATCCGGTGAAAGAAATCTTGCGCACGTCTGCATGGCCAGCCAAGGCCACATTGACCGTGCGACGGCTGCTGGTGCGGGTTTGCACCACGCCGACCGGCAGTACCGTGTTCATCAGTTCCACCAATGCGATAGTGGACAGCGGGGTGGTGGCCGAAGGTTTGGAAATAACGGTGCATCCGGCAGCCAGCGCGGGAGCAAGCTTAACGCACAGCAGCGAGATCGGGAAGTTCCACGGGGTGATCGTGCCGACCAGGCCCACCGGGCGGTACTGGACTTGTGGCTGCCGGCCCGCGCGTTCCGGCAGCGGCTCCC
>DNHA01000153.1 GCA_003486025.1 Micrococcaceae bacterium
GAATGCCTGTGATCATGACCCAGCCGTCAGAAAAGCTCGATGATGTCATGCGGCTGGTTTCAGTGCATCAGGGGCCTGTGCTCGTGGCCATGACTGAGCCGAGCACCGAGGACTTGAGGTTCCTGCATATTTCCGAGCCGTCGCCAGCCCTGATGGTGGTCGAACCGTGCCCACAAGATCACGCGATCAACAACCTGTTCGAGCAGGCAGAGCGTGCCGGAATGTCGATGTTCCGCGTGAAGTACTGGAAGTACAGCGCGGTGGCCCACGCTATTCCGGTCTTTGACTACGAGGCGCATTCTTTCCCTCAGCCTGAACAGGCCAAATTTCCGGGAGAAAGCTAAGCGGTATGTGCCTTTGCTTAATAGGCATTTGCCGCCGTCTGCGGCGGCTAATGCCTATTAAGCCTGCCAGAAACTGACACCAGTTCCAGAACCAGCTGGACCTCTGCCACTCGGGAGTCCCAGTAAGCCTTGTCCAACCCGAATCCCCGCGCAGCGTCCGCCGCCTTGGTGCGGAAATCATCACGATAGTCTTCCAGTGCGTTCACCAAGTCGGCGAGCTGATCTTTGCTCAAGGAAAGATTAAGGATCTGATTAGGCATGCGATTGCCTCCTGCCTGTGTGGGCCCTGCTGGGTTATTCTTTCGTCCCGCTTTCAAGATACGAGGCTACGCCCCCGATTTTCTCGCTGCACGGACACTAAGGAGATTGCCAGATTCCTGTTGCTCGCCTCCAAGACGCTGGTATTTTCCCGTAAAGACTCAGGGCTCTTCAGCGTCGGAGGATCCAAACTCGATATTCCGCCGCTCGAATTCGCGGTGGCTGAAGGTAGCGCGCTGCACCGACTTGACCTCATCAAAGCTTGAACCGATAGCTCCGCCCAAGGTGCCTAGAGAAGCCGCCAGCCACGCAAGGTTGAGGTATTCGCTCATAGTTGCTTCATGATCCAGTTCAAAAGATAAGAACGCCTGATCAATGACCACCAGCGAACCGACCAGTAATGCGATGAACAATAAGGCGTACATGGCCGCGGCCGCCAACGCGACCGTGAACACCGTGGCGATATTGTAAAGCAGCAGTTTCTCCCGCCGCCGTGCCCCTTTGGGGCGCTCCCACAAGCGGTTGTGGAACAGCAGCCAAGTGGTGAGCACCAAGATGCTCACCACCGTAATCAGCACCAGTCGCCTGAAGCTGAGGTAATCGGCCATGGACCAGATGCTCGTATAGAACACACCGAATGCTCCGGTGGCTGCCGCGCCCGCCAACGCCGAGGAAAGCCGCGGCACTAAGCGCCACGGCCGGTTGCTGAGGATCATGCCAACAACGAGCAGCACCCGTCCGCGCAAGCCCTCAATGCTGTCATAGTGGTCCCCCGAGTCAGCGGAGTCCTCGATACGCACTTGAACACTTAACACCCGGCCCAGCGAGGTAGGCCGGGTCGGCGGCTTTCCTCCGCCGGCTAGCTCATGCAAGGCCTGCACAAAAAATCTGACTACCGCACGCCGCCGCGGCACCCCCATGCTGGGCAGCACCAAGGTGGCGGCGCCGTGTGCCTCGTTGATAATAGAGCGCACGGGCTGACCTCGCTCATATTGCGGCACGTCGGTCAGGTAGATCACGAATTCCCAACCGTACTTCTCGCGCAACCTGGCCACGTGCTTATTGACAATCACCTGGCCAGATTCGTTCATGGGCAGCGACACCGGATCGACCTCGATCACCCATCGAGTCCCGTCTTCATATTTTTCATTCAGCACCGTTTCCAGTCTGCTGGCCACCCGGTTCGCCAGCGATTGCGCGATGCCGGGATCTGCAAGCAGACCCACTGTGCGTGTATCAGTCTCGGTCTTGTCCATGGCGCACCTCCGAATTGCTTGAGCGCTAGGGCGCGCTGAGCAACACCCTAGAGATCCGGCCCGGCTCAAGCCAAAGACTTCCAGCAATTTCCCAGATTCAAAGGCCAAAACCAGCCAAAAAACCCCGGAATTCCGGGCATTGCAATTCACAGGCAATGCCAACGCGTTCACTCTTGTGCCATTGCGCGAGCTCTGGAAGTGTCGGTGATATCCAGCGGCTAGCGCGCTTGCGCACGCCCCTTCTCAAGATAAGGACAAAACATGTCGTTCATGGATAAGGCAAAAGAAAAATTCGAGGAAATCAAGGACCGGTTCGACGCCCCGGACAAGCCAGGGGTCGGTGACGAAGAGCCCTCGGACGCCGGAGCGGGCCTGCCTGCTGGTCAAGAGCCGGCTATCGGCGCTGATCCTGATCTGGATCCCTCAACCAAGGACCAATACGAAACCGAATAACTTTCCCATGAAGTTTTAGGAGGCAGACATATGAAAGCACTGACCTGGCAGGGCAAACGCAGCGTTTCCTACACCGAGGTTCCGGATGCACGGATCCAGGACCCTAAAGATGCGCTGGTGCGCATCACCTCGACCGCCATCTGCGGTTCGGATCTCCATCTCTACGAGTTGCTTGGACCTTACATGCATTCCGGTGATGTACTGGGCCATGAAGCCATGGGAATCGTCGAGGAAGTAGGCAGCGAGGTCACCGGCCTCAAGGCCGGGGACCGCGTAGTCATTCCCTTCAATATTTCCTGCGGGCATTGCTGGATGTGCCAGCGCGGCTTGCAGTCCCAGTGCGAAACCACTCAGGTACGCGAGTTCGGCAAGGGGGCTGCATTCTTCGGATACTCCGAGCTCTACGGCCGGGTGCCCGGTGGCCAAGCAGAGTACCTGCGCGTCCCGCATGCCGATTACGGTGCCATCAAGGTCGGCCACGAGCTGCCCGATCACCGCTACCTATTCCTCTCGGACATTCTGCCTACCGCATGGCAGGGCGTGCAGTACGCCAATGTTCCCGACGGCGGCACGCTGGCCGTCTTCGGCCTGGGGCCGGTAGGGCAGCTCGCCGCGCGCATTGGCACGCATCTGGGGTACGAGGTCATCGGCATTGATCCGGTAGCTGAACGCCGTGCCATGGCCTCGCGCCACGGCATCAAGACGCTGGACTTTGCCAAGGACACCGTCGGTGAATTGCGCGGAATCACCGGGCGCGGCCCGGATGCCGTATTGGACGCGGTCGGCATGGAAGCCCACGGCTCCCCCGGCGCGGCGTTGCTGCAGTCAGCCACCGGGCTGCTTCCGGACAGCGTTGCGCAGAAAGCCATGGAGAACATGTCGGTGGACCGTACCGTGGTGCTCCATGCAGCGATCTCGGCGGTTCGCCGCGGCGGGACGGTCTCGCTCAGCGGCGTCTATTCAGGCGCGGCTACTCCGATGCCGATGCTGGAAATGTTCGACAAGCAAATCCAGCTGAGGCAAGGCCAGTGCAATGTGCGCTCGTGGACCGAAACGCTCATGCCTTTCACCGAGGACCCGAAGGATCCGCTGGGACTCGATGATCTGGTGACCCATCAGGTCTCCTTGGAACAGGGTCCGCAGATGTACGAGACCTTCCAGAAGAAACACGACAAGTGCATCAAGGTAGTGATGACCCCTTAGGCTTCTTTGCGTTTGTCCGTTGCCGAGGAGGCCTTCTTCTTCTTTTGAGTCGTTGGGGCCTTCTCGGTTTTCTTTGCCGTGGAACTGCCCGTCTTGGCGGACGTGGACTTCTTGGATGAGGACTTTTTGGCCGGAGACTTTTTCGCCGGCTTGGCCTTGGCTGTTTTTGCCTTCGCCGGTTTTTCCTGGCTGCTTTTCGAAGACTTCGAGTCGATGCTGCGTTTAAGTGCTTCCATCAGATCGATGACCCCTCCCCCGGAATCCTCGCCGGATTCTTGCTGGCCGAACGTGGCATCGGTGTCCAGTGCCTCGCCTTCGGCGAGCTTCGCCTCGATGAGCGTGCGCAGCTGCACCTGATAGTCATCCTCGAAATCTTCAGGGGTGAAGTCGGCACTGAACTGCTCAACCAGCGAGGCAGACATTTTCAGTTCTTGGGCACTGATCCGAGGCGATGTTTCCGGTGCTGCAAAGTCGGTGGCCCGGATTTCATCAGCCCACATCATGGCCTGCAGCACCAGCACCTTGCCGCGCACGCGCAGCACTCCCAAGCGTGTTTTCTGGCGCAGCGCAAACCTGACGACCGCGGTTTTCTCGGTGTCTTCCAAGGTGCGCCGCAGCAGCTCATAGGCCTTCGGGGATTTCGAATCGGCTTCCAGATAGTAGCTGCGCTCCAGGGTCAGCGGATCAATTTGGGTGGCCGGAACAAATTGGACCACTTCGATTTCCCTGCTCTTCTCGGCCGGCAGGGCATCCATCTCTTCATCGGTAAGCACCACGGTTTGCTCGCCATCGTCATAGGCCTTGTCGATGTCCTTGTAGGAGACTTTCTCCCCGCAGACTTCGCAGCGCCGTTGATAGCGGATCCGCCCTCCGTCTTTCTCGTGGACCTGATGCAGGTCGATATCGTGGTCGCTCGTTGCCCCATAAGCCTTGACCGGGACGTTTACGAGTCCGAATGCAATGGATCCTGTCCAGATAGCCCTCATGGATCGAGTGAACCAGATACCCCGCGGCCATGGCAATGGCTGCGCAGTATTGCCAGTTTCCGCGGATTACTCCAGATCAAAACACAAAGCTTCCTAGGAATACTGGAATATGGCCGCTGGCTAAGGCACATTGGGCTTGGTAGGCAAAGGAGCGGCAGATGGGCAAGAACGGGCAAACAGTATCGGTCCAAGGGCGCACCTTGAAGGTGAGCAGCCTGGATAAGATCATGTATCCCAGTACCGGAACCACCAAGGGCGAAGTGCTCGATTATTATGCCCGGGTGGCGAGCTCACTGATTCCTCATGCCATGTGGCGTCCGGCGACCCGCAAACGCTGGGTTGATGGCGTGGGCACCGAAGCCGCTCCCGGTGCTGTGTTCTTCCGCAAGGATCTGGAAGATTCCGCCCCGAGCTGGATCCCCACGGCCAGCCTCACCCACAAGAGCGGCGTGAGCGTTTACCCGCTGGTCAACGAGCCGGCCGTACTGGCGTGGCTGGGCCAGGTCGCGGCCTTGGAAGTGCATGTCCCGCAGTGGAAATTTGACAGTTCACTGCAACCGCAGAATCCAGACCGGCTGGTCCTGGACCTGGACCCCGGACCCGGGGCTGGATTGGCCCAGTGCGCCCAGGTGGCCCTGCTCTGCCGGGAGATCCTGGAAGGCATGGACATGGAATGCTATCCGGTCACTTCCGGTTCCAAAGGCATCCACCTGTATGCCGCACTGGATGGAACGCACACCTCCGAGCAGATCTCAGCGGTCGCCAAAGAGCTGGCGCTCTCCTTGCAACGGGAACATCCGGATCTGGTGGTATCCAGCATGAAACGCTCGCTGCGCGAGAACAAGGTGCTGGTGGACTGGAGCCAGAACAACGCAGCAAAAACTACCATCTGCCCCTACTCCCTGCGCGGAAGGTTGCATCCGACGGTCGCCGCTCCGCGTACCTGGGAGGAAATTGCGGACCCCAAGCTGGCACAGCTTGATTTCCGCCAGGTCCTTGAACGGGTGGATTCCGGGCTCGAACCCCTGGCGCCACTGGGTGCTTTGGCCCCGCGGACAACCGACAGGTTGGAGACCTACCGGTCCAAGCGCGACGCACAGCGCACTCCGGAACCCGTGCCCGAATTTGAAGACCGGCTAGCGGATCCTGGCGATGCCGCCAAGGCATTTGTGATTCAAGAACACCACGCACGCCGCCTGCATTGGGACTTCCGCTTGGAACACGACGGTGTGCTGGTCTCCTGGGCAGTTCCCAAGGGCCCGCCATTGGCCGAAGGCATCCGGCGGCTGGCCGTAATGACCGAGGACCACCCACTGTCCTACGGAAGTTTTGAAGGCAGCATTCCCAAGGGAGAATACGGTGCCGGAGACGTGAGCATCTGGGATGCCGGCAGCTGCGTCATAGAAAAATGGCGCGAAGACAATGAAGTCATCGCGGTCCTTCACGGGCGCGAAGACGGCGGGCTGGGCGGGGTACCCCGGCGCTTTGCGCTCGTGCGCGCGCAGGGCATGGGCGAGAAGAAGAACTGGCTGCTGCAGCTGATGCGTGAGCAACCGGAGCCCGGTACCCGCGTAGCGCCGCCACGTTCGGTCCGTGCCGAAGAAACCGCCAGGCGTAAGCCAGCAGACCTGGGCAAGGATTTTTCGCCCGCCCCTATGCTGGCGAGCATCGGCGAGCCCAATGAGCTAAGCGCAGCCACAGGTTGGAGCTTTGAAATGAAATGGGATGGTTACCGGGCGCTGGCCACCGTGGGTGAGGACAGCGTCTTCCTGTCCAGCCGCAATGGAAAAGACCTGAGCGCTCATTTCCCCGAGCTGGCGCAGCTGGCCCGTTTGGCACCTGCCGGATCCATTCTCGACGGCGAGATAGTAGCCCTCAATTCTGCCGGCCGTCCGGATTTCTCCTTGCTGCAGCAACGGCTTTCCACGAGCCGCAAGTCGCTGCGGGCACCCAAGGAATTACCTGCGGTCCAGCTGTTGCTCTTCGACGCGATTGCGCTTCCCGATCCGGAGTCAGGGCGGATGCAGGACCTCACGGGACTTCCTTATCATGAACGCCGCCAGCGGCTTCGAGCACAAGTGTCCGTGGGCAGTCATGTGAAAATCCCGCAGGCGCATCCCGGGCCCCTGGACGCTGCGCTGGAAACGAGCCGCGAGCTGGGCCTCGAAGGCGTGATGGCCAAGGAAACCGATAGCCGGTACGACATGGGCAAGCGCAGCCGCAGCTGGCTGAAGCTCAAGCATGAACTGCATCAGGAAGTTGTGGTCATCGGCTGGCGCGAAGGCAACGGTTCACGCTCCGGCAGTCTCGGCTCGCTGCTGCTGGCAGTACCTGAGAATGGAGAATTGCGCTATGTGGGACGCGTCGGTACCGGTTTCAGCGACAAGCACCTGGAAACGGCACGTCATCGGCTCGACACCGTGATCCGCAAGACCCCGGCAGTTCAGCAGATTCCTGCCGAACATCGCCGCGATGCCCACTGGGTCACCCCGAAATTTGTGGCCGAAGTGCGCTACAGCGAGTTGACCCGGGAAGGCCGGTTGCGCCATCCGGTGTGGCGCGGCTGGCGTACGGAGAAGTCTCCCGACGAAGTTACCTGGGAGCACCCCTAACAATTTTGACCATCAATAACCTATGGAAGGAAAACTCATGAAAATCATCGTCAAATTGCTCGGAACCCTCGCCTCGCTGATCACCGGTTGGCTGGGTGCCAAAGTGGTGGGCAGCGTCTGGAAAAAGGCCACCGGCGAGCAGCCTCCGTCGCTGGCAAACCCGGAGAAACAGCAGCAAGCGACGCTGGGCAAGGTCGTGGCATTCGCGGTGATCTCCGGTGCGAGCGCCGCGTGCATCCAGGCGTTGACAAAGCGTTGGACACGGAACTTGGAGCTCAAGGCTACCAAGCACTAGGACAAGACCTGAGGCTGGACGGGCGCCGGATCATTTTCCGGCGCCCGTCCAGCTTTCATTTGCCGGCCCGCGAGCCGACGCGAGTGCCGTGGCCCGCCAAGGTGGCCAAATAATCCGCGAAACCCTCGCGGAGCCGGCCGCGCAGCCGACCTGAAGTCACCGCGTGCAGCGACGCCGAGGCATCCACCCGGTACCCGGCCTGGCGCAATGCGCTGACCAGCGCAATATCCTCCCCTGCCTCCAACGGTTCAAAACCACCCACCGCCTCATAGGCCGCGGCTATGACCGCGAAGTTGGCTCCATGGATGTGGTGATGCCCCTCGACCGGCCGGTAGGCTGCCTGCCACAGCGCAAAGATGCCAGGATCCAGCTCTCGGCGATCTGGTTCTACGGTTCCGGTGACCGCATCCGCTCCGGCCGCTTGGCATCTGGCAATGGAATCCAGCCAGTGCTCCGGAACCCGGGTATCTGCATCGGTGCAAGCGACCCAAAGCGAGCCGCCGCTGGCGCGCGGAGCCAGTTCATTCACCGCGTGCCGCA
>DNHA01000241.1 GCA_003486025.1 Micrococcaceae bacterium
GCGGAAACCAAGCCCTGATTATATCTATCGAAGATTGGACCTTAGAAATCAACCGGATCGTTGGCTTTCTTGCCAACAAATTTCCACCCAATGAACAAGAAGATCGCAAAGACCGGGATGGCCGCGATGGTGTAAAGCCCGATAGGAAAGACCTCGCCGTCTTCACCGGTCAAGGTGTCAAAGGCAATCAGCGCGGTAATGATCACCAAGGACACCAAACCGATCCATCCGGTCACCGGCGCACCGGGCATCGGCAGTTTTGAAATCTTTCCCTTTTTCTTGCGCAGCATCAGCTGGCAAGCAAAAATTGTCGCCCAGGTGAACAGCACCCCGATGGATGCGGTATTCAGCGCCAAGTCGAAGGCGAAGGTTCCACCGAGCCAGACGTTGAGCACCACACCAAGCAGGTAGACCACACCCACGGTGAGAATGCCTGTGGACGGGACAAAACGCTTGTTCATCTTCGATAGCCACTGCGGCGCGTGGCCGTTGCCGCTCATGGTGCGCAGGATTCGTCCAATGGAATAAAGCCCCGAATTACAGGAGGATAGTGCAGCGGTAATCACCACGAGGTTCATCACCGAACCGATCCAGCCAAGGCCCATCTTGTCGAATACCGTCACGAACGGGCTGACCCCAGCCTCATATTCATTCCATGGCAGGACCATCGCAAGCAAGCTGACGCTGCCGATGTAGAACACGAGAATTCTGAAGACCACCGCGCGAATTGCCGAAGGTACTTCTTTCTCCGGATTTTCCATCTCTCCGGCGGCAATACCCACCAGTTCAATGGCGTTGTAGGCGAAGATCACCGAGTTCAGTACCAAAATGGAAACGAAGAAACCACGCGGGAACATGCCGCCCTCGCCGTTTTCATTGCCAATGAAGAGATTGGAAACCGAGGCCGTGTGCTCCCCCACCTGTGCGCTGGTCACCACCATGTAGGTGCCTACGGCGAGGAACAGCAAGATTGCGGTGACCTTGATAAAGGCCGCCCAAAATTCGAATTCTGCGAAGGCTTTGGCGCTGAACAGGTTGATTGCCACCAGCATTGCCAGCGCGCATAAGGCCGAAACTTCCACCGGAAGCGCGGGGAAGAAGTATTGGAAGTACAGCCCGATCGCAACGAGCTCCGCGATTCCGGTCATGACCCAGTTCAGCACGTACATCCAACCCGAGACAAAGGCACCCTTGGGGCCAAAAAGTTCCCCGGCGTAAGACACAAAAGATCCAGAGGTTTGCCGGTACATGATCAGTTCGCCCAAGGCACGCATCAGCAGGTAGGCGATGCCACCAGCCAAGGCGTAGGAAAAAATCAGTGCCGGTCCGGTAGACGCCAGCCGTCCGCCAGATCCCATGAACAGACCCACCCCGATAGCTCCGCCAATGGCAATCATCTGCACATGCCGGCGGCCCAGGGTCTTCTTATAGCCTTCGGAACTAATCTCAGCGTTTTTTGTGCCCTGCTGGTGGTGGCTTGACGACACTTAACTACACTCCTGAAAATAGGGCCTTCGCTTGCCAGCTACTACTCGTTGGCGGAAGGCACGGAGCAAATTTACTCCCTTCTGCCCGCAAAGCACCAATCATTGAGGTGACACACCGTTGCTCCATCACGCCGGCTGCGGACGCCTACGCCAAGTTCCGTGAACGTTGGACTAGCATTTAGAGGGTGAGTAGCCAAAATAATTCAGTCCTGCCCGAAAAGGTCTCCGACATTTTTGATCCCGTGCGTTGGCGCGTTGTCGAAGGGTTCGATTTCACCGACATCACGTACCACCGTCAGGTTGAACGTGACCAGGCCGGAACGATTGTCCGTGACCTGCCGACGGTACGTATTGCCTTTGACCGTCCAGAGGTCCGCAATGCCTTCCGTCCGCACACCGTAGACGAGCTCTACCGCGCGATGGATCATGCCCGCATGACCAGTAACGTGGCCACCGTCTTGCTCACCGGCAATGGTCCCTCCCCGAAGGACGGCGGACACGCGTTCTGCTCCGGTGGAGATCAGCGTATCCGTGGACGTGACGGCTACCGTTATGCCGAAGGCGAGACCGGCGAATCCATCGATCCGGCCCGCGCCGGACGCCTGCACATCTTGGAAGTCCAACGCCTGATGCGCACCATGCCAAAGGTTGTCGTGTGCGTGGTCAACGGATGGGCAGCCGGTGGCGGGCACTCCTTGCACGTGGTCTCCGATCTGAGCATCGCGTCCACCGAGCACGGAAAGTTCAAGCAGACCGACGCCACGGTTGGTTCCTTTGATGCCGGCTACGGCTCGGCCTTGCTAGCCCGCCAGGTGGGCCAGAAGACCGCCCGCGAGATTTTCTTCCTGGCCCGCGAATACTCGGCAGATGACATGGTGCGCATGGGCGCGGTGAACGAGTCTGTTGCACACGAGCGCCTGGAAGAAGTGGCGTTGGAATACGCAGCCGATATTGCCAAGCAGTCCCCGCAGGCCATCCGAATGCTGAAGTTTGCGTTTAACCTCGCCGATCACGGACTCGCCGGTCAGCAGGTCTTTGCTGGAGAAGCTACCCGCATGGCCTATATGAC
>DNHA01000349.1 GCA_003486025.1 Micrococcaceae bacterium
AAACCCCCGGGTGTCACGCGCCGTGTCCATGGAACCGCGGGAACCTACCACGTTGGAAAAACGGACAAAAACGCGGGTCTCCTTTCCCGGCTGCAGGAAGTCGGCACGGCACAGCTGCGAAGCATTGCCATAACTGACAAAAGTTCCGTGAGCTGCCGCCCCGCGGGCATGGACCACCCGCTCGGGGATCCGCTCATGATCAAAGTGCATGATCTTTTCGCGAAGATGGTGATCTTGCAGCAGCGTGGGGCCGCGCTCGCCGGCCTTCAATGAGTGGTCGGTGTCGCTCACCGGAGCGCCTTGGGTGGTGGTGAGGGTTTCACTGTCTTGTCCCGGACCGGATAGTACTGGCGGATGCGCCGGCGTCGATGGCTGTTCTGGTTGATTTGTCATGACACGTTCCCAGCTTCGAATAGATTGCCTGTGGATGCCAGCGACGTTAGGTAACGTTCAAACTGCTTACCAGTAAATCAACTAATTCCCATGATTTTCACATCTTCGGCTAAACATGCAGAAGCTCGCCGGTGGATGATCCAACCGGCGAGCTTCCTATAGTTTCAGATTTCCTCAGGCTTTGTTCTCTGCCCAGAGATAGCCGCTTTCGTTGTGCTCTGCGGCGTCAATACCCTCAATTTCGGTCTGCGCCGAGACACGCCATGGCGTGATTTTCTCGATGGCCGTGGCGATAACCCAGGTCATCACCGCCGAGAAGAGAAGCACCACCAGGAGCGTCATGAACTGGGCAATGAGCTGGCTCATTCCCCCGCCGTAGAACAGCCCGCCGGCGTTCGACTCGGTAGGCAGGGCAAGGAATCCAAGGAACAAGGTACCGATGACTCCGGAGACTAGGTGCACCCCAACCACATCAAGCGAATCATCGTAGCCGAGCTTCCATTTCAGGTTGACTGCCCAGGCAGAGCCGGCACCGGCAATCAGTCCGAGCAGCAGGGCGGCCCACGGTGCCACGTCGGCACAAGCTGGAGTAATGGCGACGAGTCCCGAGACGAGACCGGAGGCCACACCGACCGAGCTCGGGCGCTGTCCGCGGAGTTTCTCCACGAAGATCCAGCCCAGGATCGCAGCGGCTGGAGCTCCCATGGTGTTGATCCAGATCAATCCGGCCTGTTCAACGGTGGTGGCGGCACCGGCATTAAAACCGAACCAGCCAAACCAGAGCAGTGCCGCGCCGAGCATCACCAGTGGGGTGTTGTGCGGCTGGGGACGGTCATGGAAGTTGTGACGCTGTCCGAGCCTGAGCGCAAGAACCAGGGCCGCAACACCGGCGTTGGTGTGTACCACCGCGCCTCCGGCAAAGTCGATGGCTTCACCGAAGATGCTTCCGAGGAAACCGTCTTCTGACAGCATCCCGCCACCCCAGATCCAGAAGGCCACCGGTGCGTAGACCAGCGAAACCCACAGCGGAACGAAGAGCAGCCACGGGGCGAAGCGGCTGCGGTCAGCGATGGCCCCGGAGATGATAGCTACCGAAATCAATGCGAAGGTCCCGGAGAAACCGGCGGTGAGAAGCCCGGCTGGCTCGGTGTTGTGCATCGCAATGTCGCTGAACGGATTGCCGATGATTCCGGCAATCGCTGGTTGTCCGGCAGAGAGCGAGTAGCCCCACAGAATCCAGACGATGGCGCTCAGTGCTGCGGCGGAGAAGCTCATCAGCATCATATTGACCACACCGGTGGACCGGGTCATTCCGCCGTAAAACAGGCCAAGTGCCGGTGTCATCAAGAGAACTAGCGCTGCGGCGATCATGATCCATAAGCTGGCTGTATCCAACTGCATCAGGGACCCATCTCCTCAAAAGTGTTAGGTGTATCGGTGAGTGAATCAGGTCTTTCAAGTACTAATTCTTGATCACCGATATTTCGGCAGGAGGCACTTTTGATTTCGGGGACGTGACGATCAACGCTTTGGTGTAACGATCTGCGCTCACAAATGTTTCCGGCTGGTTTCCGCCTATTCGCTCAACGGCAACCGGCCCGGTCTCTGCGCAGAGCAGGACCGAGCCGAAGCGTTAATAATGAAAATATGGTCAGAGTTGTTTGAGCTTGATGACCTCGAACTTGGGAACGGTAGTCGATCCACCAATTTGAGTGTCGTAGCTCAAGGATCCGGTAACCGTTGCGGTGACCTGAATGATGTCATCTGCTAGTACGTCATCCAAAATATCGCAGTCAGATAGACCATCACCGGCGGTAAACATTGAGTTGTGCTCGTAGTCGTACTTTCCCACGTGCGCGTGGGCGACGTCAGCACGGAAGATGCAAGGTCCAGTGGCCGAATCGAACTGGGTGACCTTGGCATAGATAATGACGTTCTTATCTATGTTCGAGTCTGGCTTCTTCACAATCTGAGCCAATGCACGCTTGGAAATTTTCTTTGCCTTGTTGGCTTTGGCCGCTTCGGCTTTCTTGGCAGCTTCCTTTGCCGCTTTTTCCTTATCCTTTTTGGCTTGCTCTTCCGCCTTACGCTCTGCTTCAGCCTTCGATTCCGCTTCGCGCTTCTCTTCGGCTTCACGCAGCTTGGCCGCCTCTGCCTCGACAGTTTCCAGCTGGGCGTTCACAGTGTCAAGTTCCGTCTGCAGCGCCTGCTTCTCACTGTCCAGTGCGGCGGTAGCTGCTTGAGCCGCTTCAAATTCTTGAGTGGAAACGCCACAGGCGGTCAGGGCAAAAAGCATGGCCAAGAATCTGGCCAGAGTTACCATGAGCTTTTTCATTGATGTTCCTTTGTGGGTGCGAGATATCCGATGCCCCATGCATCCGATAACAGCATCTTCACAGCGGCAACCGACACTTTGACCGGATCTGCTAATACTTGAGAGATGAACCGCGAATTTTTCACTCAGGACGCGTTGCATGTTGCACCGAAATTACTCGGCTCCCAGTTTTCTGTGGACTCCGCTGAAGGAACGGTAACCCTGCGCATTACCGAGGTGGAAGCCTATATGGGTGTGGGCGCCCACGGANCGTACGATCCTGGAAGCCATTCAAAGGACCGCCGTACCGAACGCAACGCGTCGATGTTTTTGGACCCGGGCCACGCGTACGTGTACTTCAGCTACGGAATGCACTACGCAATAAACTTTGTCTGTTCGCCAGCGGGTTCCGCTTCGGGAGTGCTCATCCGCGCAGGCGAGATAATCGAAGGAAGCGAGATTGCCC
>DNHA01000050.1:0-143 GCA_003486025.1 Micrococcaceae bacterium
TTCCAGCAGCTGGTCAACAATCTGCTGTGGCGACTGCTTGGCAATTGGCTCACCGCATACGGGGCAGTGCGGGTGTCCCACACGCGCCCAGAGCAAGCGCATGTAGTCGTACACCTCGGTAATGGTGCCAACGGTGGAGCGCG
>DNHA01000050.1:174-2133 GCA_003486025.1 Micrococcaceae bacterium
TGCGATTCGTGGATTTTTGGTCGATCGACACTGCCGGGGAAAGACCTTCGATGAAATCTACGTCCGGTTTGTCGACCTGTCCTAGGAACATGCGCGCATAAGCAGAGAGGGACTCCACGTAGCGTCGCTGACCTTCGGCGAAAATCGTGTCGAAGGCTAGAGATGATTTACCAGAACCGGACAACCCGGTAAAGACGATCATCGCATCACGGGGAAGATCCACATCCACGTTCTTCAGGTTGTGCTCACGCGCACCCTTGACGATGAGACGGGACAAATCGAGTTTTTTGCTTTCTGCAGAAATAGCCACGAGGTAATACTAATCGAAAACTACTTCGAATAAACGTGGCATGTGGCACAAATCTGCCCGACGTTCGCGAAGGGCGATATTCCCCGGATAACTCAATCCCCGCACTTGCTGCTCCACGTGCATTGAGGGTGCCAGGCAAGCACCCGGCTCGGCTGGTCGAGCCGGGCAGTTTCGTTCCAGCAGGACTCAGCCGGTTCAAATATTGTGACGAGCGATAAAGTCCTGATCATGACGGATGGCTGTCTTGTCCCCGCAGTGGAATCCGCAGAAATTGGCACAACCCGTGGCTCCGCGTTTCCACTAGTATGAAACTTACGCTGAGCAACCGGCGCAAGCGAAGCCTTGTTTCAGTGAACGTAAACCACGCACCGACCTCTGCTGGGTGGACGCCTCCACCGGTTGCTGCAAGCAGCGGACACGATAGTCCACTTTGGACGCGCAATAGCATCAAGGAACGAGTTCAACTTGAGAAAAACCATGATCATCACCGGTGGTAGCGACGGCATCGGCGCTACTGCCGCACGCAAGCTCGTTTCAGGTGGTCATCGCGTCATCATCGTTGGGCGCTCGCTGAGCAAAACTAAGGCGCTGGCTGCGGAGCTCGGCATTCCCTATTATGTGACGGATTTCGCCGAACTAGCTCAGGTGCAGCGGCTGGCGAACGAGCTGCTCGACTCTTACCCTGAGATCAACGTACTTGCGAACAATGCTGGCGGCATCATGGGGCCACGAGTCATTACCGTGGACGGGTATGAGAAGACCTTTCAAGTCAACCACCTCGCGCCCTTCCTGCTAACTCATTTGCTCATGCCAGCACTCATCGCCGGGGGCGCCACCATTATTCAAACGGCCAGTGTGGCTGCTCGTATTTTCGGACGTTTGGACCTCGACGACCTGCAAAGTGCGGGCGGTTACGCCCCGCAGAAGGCCTACGGCAATGCGAAACTTGCCAATATCCTCTTTACTCAAGAATTACAGCACCGGTTCGGGGCACATGGCGTGACTGCGGTTGCTTTCCACCCGGGTATCGTCGCAAGCAACTTCGCCAGCGAGACCACGCACTTCATGCGGCGCGTCTATCACGGACCGCTCAAACGCTTCTTTACCGTAACGCCGGAAAAAGGTGCGGACCAGCTGATTTGGCTTGCTGAAGGAACTCCTGATGAGTCGTTCCTTCCGGGCGCTTATTACGAGGCCCGGCGAGTAGCTACGAAGGTCAACCCCCAAATGCATGATCCACGGATAGCGACACAGCTCTGGGCGAAGTCCGAGTCGCTTCTGAAAGATTTCTGACGTTCAGCAAAGCCTTCCCCAAAGAACCTCCAGGCGACGGACGTTACCTGCACCATCAGAACGGCTGGTCCCTCCGTCAGCGCATGCCTGCCCACAGCAACGAGGGACTCGGTCCATTCTCTTCACCTGCGGATAAACCCATATCTTGAGCCGTCTTGCGCCGGGGGTAAATTGAATCCATTGATGAGCGAGCCAAGCGAAGGTCTCGACGGGCCTAGCGAGGCAGTGAGCTGAAAGCGGCCCGCAAATACTTCACGGCGGTTTCTTCATCGACTGACCAGGTTTGGGAGACCCGCGCCAGATCTGCTGCGGCGTCGCTGACTTCCTGATCGCCTCGATCGTCCGTTGCTTGCACA
>DNHA01000050.1:2138-16831 GCA_003486025.1 Micrococcaceae bacterium
CCTTGTAAACCTTAGCGACAGTGTTCACCGCAAGATCGAGGTCACCGGCGAGCGCCCGGACAGAAGGAAGCTTCGTCCCCGGAGCCAAATCACTGCGCGCAATACTAGCCAAGATCTGTTCGCGGACCTGCTGGTACGGTGCCACAACCGACGTGGGGTCGATACGGATAAAATCGAGGACAGCCATGGGTGCTCCATTCAGTGCAATGCATTTGAGTGACCACCAGAGCCTATCGCGTTCGAGTGTCTGCTCCACGTAGGCTAAAGCGTATGAGCGAACTTCTCTTAAACGACGTCACCATTCGTTCGGTGAGCGTGTCCGAAATGAATAACAATGTCTATCTGGTGACCGAACGCGCTAGTGGAAAGCAATTGATCATCGATGCGGCCGATAACATGCCGGCGATTAAAGAACTCATTGACAGCGCGGCTTCCGATGGCCCTGCACCTGCGATAGTTGGCATCGCGACGACCCATGAGCATTGGGATCACGTCCGGGCCCTGTCCGAAGCTGTTGCAACGTACAAGGTTCCTACCTATGCAGGGAATGACGACGTTGCTGGTATCAGCAAAGAGTCGGGAGTGGAGATTTCGAACGGTTTGAACCATGGGGATCAGATCGTAGTCGGGGATGTGCAGATAGAGGCAATTCATCTGCGTGGCCATACTCCTGGGTCCATTGCCTATGCACTGCGTGACTCTTCGGGAGTGCAGGTGATCTTCAGCGGAGACAGTCTTTTTCCCGGTGGGGTAGGTAATACGTGGAAAGATCCCGAACGTTTCGAGTCGTTGATCAACGATGTATCCGAACGTATATTCGAAAAGTTCCCGGATGAGGCTCACGTTCTTCCCGGACATGGTGGCTCCACCACCGTGGGAAACGAACGGCCACACTTGGACGAGTGGCGCCAGCGCGGCTGGTAGTCGCGGTCAGCACCAATTCAGAGGTGCTTTTGCAGGAAAGCAGGGATCTGCGGATGTTCTCATCCGTGGATCCCTGACTCATAATCTCGGTCATGGCCTTCGTCGAGTTGATTTCAGCTGAGTTTGCGGCCGACCATGAAGATTCTGCGGAACGGGAAATTTGTGAGCTGTGATCCGTCTGGACCTGCAAATGACAGGTAGTGAGTAGAAACCTCGCGCGAATAGTCGGCTTCGAAGTCGAGGTAGTCCTCTTCGGTAAGGGCTGCTTTGACCGGCAACAGCGCCGTGCCACGCACCCAGTTCAGAATTGGTTCGTCCCCCACCATCACCTGATGGTAGGCCGTCTCCCAGACGTTGGCTTGAAATCCCGCCTCAAGCAACAGTTTCTGGTAGATCTCCGGTTCGCTGACTGCGTCATCATGACGAAGCACCCCGGACAGCCTATCTGCCCATTTGGCAGAGTCGGCCACCTGTCGCATCACCGTATGCGAGGCCGAGCCGAAGTTTCCCGGCACCTGTATGGCTATGTACGCACCGGTCCTCAGCTCGTGCAACCAGGTCTTTAACAGTTCACGGTGTTCAGGAAGCCACTGCAGCATTGCGTTAGAAAAGAGAAGATCAACTTCGTGGTCAGGGTGCCACTGGCGCGCATCAACCAATTCAAAGTCCAGATTCGGAAGCTGTACCGTGTCTTGAGCCTTGGCGATCATTTCCGGCGAGGAATCTAGTCCTGTCACTTGCGCAGCAGGCCACCGTTGAGCCAGCAGGCTTGTCTTATTGCCCGGGCCACAGCCTAGATCCACAACCCTCCGGGGTGTGATGCCGTCCAACTGCCCCAGCAAATCTTCGTAGGGGCGCCCCCGGTAATCGGCGAATTCTGTATATTTGCTCGGATCCCACTTCATGCTTGTCAGCCTAGCCCCACGCTACTTTCCGCACTAGCGTCCGGTCATACTTCTCAACGAGATAGGCTTAGGACATCATGTTGCTCACCGAATACCTGCCTGCAGATGCCAAGAACGTTTCCGACGACGAGATTTACGAGTCATTTGGCCGCTGGGTAGCAACCCGCGGCATTGACTTGTACCCAGCCCAGGATGAGGCATCCATGGCCTTGGCCGCCGGGAGCAACGTCATTCTGGCGACGCCTACAGGCTCGGGCAAGTCCTTAGTAGCTATTGCCGCACACTTCTACGCCATGGCACGCGACGAAATCAGCTTCTACACCGCACCGATCAAAGCATTGGTCTCGGAGAAGTTCTTCGATCTGTGCAAGATCTTCGGCGCAGAAAACGTTGGCATGGTCACCGGTGATTCCTCGGTAAACGCCGATGCTCCGATTATCTGCTGTACCGCAGAAATCCTGGCGAACATCGCTTTGCGGGAAGGCTCCCGGGCCGACGCGGGCATGGTCATCATGGATGAGTTCCACTTCTACGCAGACCCGCAACGTGGCTGGGCCTGGCAACTACCGCTTATTGAACTCCCACAGTCGCAATTCCTGCTGATGAGCGCCACCTTGGGAGATGTCTCACGCTTCGAAGAGGAACTCGAACAGCGCACCGGAAAGACCACCGTCACCGTGGCCCATTCCGAACGTCCTATCCCGCTTCATTTTTATTACTCGATGGAGCCGGTTCAGGAAACCGTCGAGGAACTAATCAAAACCCAGCAGGTCCCCATCTACATTGTGCACTTCTCCCAGTTGGATGCGATTGACCGCGCCACCGGGCTGATGAGCATCAATGTCTGTACCCGTGAGGAAAAGGACCGCATCGCCGAACTGGTGGCAGGTTTCCGTTTCGCCGCTGGATTCGGAAAGACGCTCAACCGCCTAGTGCGCCACGGCATCGGTGTGCACCATGCAGGCATGCTGCCTAAATACCGCCGGCTGGTAGAGCAGCTGGCCCAAGCCGGACTGCTCAAGGTCATTTGCGGTACCGATACCTTGGGAGTTGGCATCAACGTGCCAATTCGCACGGTGCTGATGACAGCTCTATCCAAATTTGATGGCACACGCACCCGCATCCTCAACGCCCGCGAATTCCACCAGATTGCCGGCCGTGCCGGACGTGCAGGTTTTGACACCGCGGGTACCGTAATGGTTCAGGCGCCGGAGCACGCGATTGAAAATCACAAGGCTATGGAAAAGGCTTTGAAGAAGCATGGCGAGGGCTCTTCTAAACTCAAGCAGATCCCTAAGAAGAAGCCACCACAGAACTTCGTCACCTGGGGTGAGAAGACCTATGACAAGATCGTGCATGCGGAGCCTGAAACGCTGAAGTCTTCCTTCCAGGTTTCCCACTCGATGCTGCTCAACCTGCTCGAACGCGAAGGCAACTCCTTCGAAGCGGCCAAACGCATTCTCACCGAGAACCATGAAACACCGGCATCGCAGCGCAAACTGAAGTTGCGTGCCCTGGGTATTCTGCGTGAGCTGATCGCCACCGGTGTGGTGGTTCGCCGCAATGAACCCGATGCACACGGCAACTTCTACGAGCTAACGGTGCACCTGCAGCAGAACTTCGCACTGAACCAGCCGCTGTCGCCTTTCGCGCTGGCTGCACTGGAGCTCTTCTCCCCCGACTCGCCAAGCTACGCACTGGATGTAGTCTCGGTCATCGAGGCGACTTTGGAGAAGCCTCGTCAGGTTCTTTCCGGTCAGGAGAAGAAGGCCCGCGGCGAGGCTATCGCCGCGATGAAGGCCGACGGGATGGACTACGACGCACGTATGGCTGCGTTGGAAGAGGTCACCTATCCACAGCCACTGGCCGAAAAACTGGAAGCTGCCTTTGAACAGTACCGTTCCGGTGCCCCCTGGCTGGCTGACTTTGAGCTGCAGCCCAAATCGGTAGTGCGGGACATGTATGAGCGGGCCATGGGCTTCTCTGACTTCGTCCAGTACTACCAGCTTGCTCGCTCCGAAGGCGTGCTGCTGCGTTACCTCACCGACGCTTACAAGGCGCTACGCCAGAGTGTGCCACAGGATTCACTGCGCGAAGATCTCGAAGACCTTATCGAATGGCTTGGCGAATTGATCCGCCAGATCGACTCGTCACTTCTGGACGAGTGGGAAGAGCTCTCCCGGGGCGAGCTTCACGAGGAAACCGAGATCACTCCCCCGGCTCCGGATAAGCTCACCACTAACGTGCGTGCCTTCAAGGTGATGGTCCGCAACGAAATGTTCCGTCGAGTGAAGCTTTTCGCCGACGAGCAGGATCAGGCTCTAGGCGAATTAGATGGGCACAGCGGTTTTGACGCAGATGCCTGGGCCGAAGCCTTGGATAGCTATTTCGAAGAACACGAAGATATTGACGACGGGCCGAATGGCCGCGGTTCGAACCTCTTCGTGATCAACGAGAAACCAAATCGAATCTGGGAAGTACGTCAGATTTTCGCCGATCCGGACGAAAATCATGACTGGGGCATCAACGCAACTATCTCACTAGACGACTCTGATGAGGCCGGCCATCCAGTGGTTACGGTGACCGCCGTAGGGCGCATGGATTAGACATTCATAGTTCACGAAATATTTGCTTAATATAGAGAACTTTCGTGACTTTGCACCGGTAAGGTCGTGGCCATGGATCGCATTCGACTGCGCATGCTCGGCAGCCTCGTCATGTTTATCGCATGGCTCGCCCTGATCAACAACTACGCAGTGCTCTTCACCGTTGAAGGCTTATATCCCACACTCCTGCAGCTGGGACTGGTATTCGTTGGTACCGGTTTACTCTATGTGAGCTGGGCTCCGAAGGTGGCCGGCAACCAACCTTAAACCCGGATTCGTACCACTTCGCTTGCGGGTGGTGCTTCCCGGTTTAGGACTACCGCAGACGACCTGGGACCAAGACTTGTACGGCTCCGACTGGAGTTCCTCAAAGTCACTAGGTCCCAGAATCCACTGCGTCTCGCGGGAGATTTATCTCTTCCTCGGTATTCCCTGGCTCATTGCAGTGCTCGCACTTTGCCTAGGCAAAGTATCGGCTGCCTCGCTTTCAACAGTCTTCTTGTCTTAGTTGTTGTTCCCCCGCGGAAAAGAGTTTCGCGGCTTCAACTACGCCAAGATGCTGTTGTGAAGAAGCACCACCGACAGCACCGTTCTTAATCGAGACCCCAAAAAAGCTTAAGGCTCGCGGATCTGGCTGCAACAGACGGGATTTTCTTGACCGTTCCCTAGCCACCGAGAGGTTCCTGCCCTAGGCTTTGCCGTGGATTTTATTCACTATCGGGCGGAGTTTATGATGCCACGCAAGCTCGTTTACTACGTAGCGGTAAGCCTCGATGGATATATCGCCGCGCCCAATGGCGATCCTTCAGGTTTCCCAATCGAAGGAGACCACATGGACGTGGTGCTCGGAGAATACGGTGACGCAGTTCCTTCCCACGTCCAGAAAGCTTTAGGACTCACGGCGCCAAGGACAAAATTTGATTCGGTCATCATGGGATGGAATACCTATAACCCGGAATCTAACGGCGGGCTCGATTCTCCCTACGCACACCTACACCAAATAGTGGCATCCAAAAATTCGCGAAACGTGCCGGATTCTGTAGAACTCACCCATGATCCCCTCGCCAAAATCCGCGAGTTGAAGCAAGAATCAGGTTTGGACATCTATCTATGCGGCGGCGGAGAGCTAGCCGGTGAACTCTTGCCGGAAATCGACCGACTAGTTCTCAAACGAAATCCCTTGGTTTTTGGTTCGGGGATTCCCTTGTTCGGCTCGCGCAGTTATCAGCCAATTGAATTCACTCACGCCCGGAGTCGAACCTTCGATTCGGGAGTCAGCATCACTGAATACGATTGTGCTCGCTAAGTCAGAATAATTGCGACCGCAACATAGGAAGTCATGAGACTGGCAAGTATCCATTCAGCCTTCGACCCCGTCTCAGCAAGGATCGGAAGTGCAACCCGTCCGTTCGCTTTCCAGCAGTCACCGACCACCGGTAGTTTGCGGAACCAGCGCGGGGCACCAATCTTGATAGGCCACAACAGGTTGCAACCGCCAATGGTGAGCATATCCCCCACGATGTGAACGATCACCCCAACGGTGACCGCCAGCGGAAACCATGCTCTCTCATCCGGTGCGTTCATTCCGACAAACGCGCCAGCAGCCAACGCAATCACCCAACACAGAAGCGGCGGCATGAACTTCACGCTCTTAACCGCAAAGGATATCAGCAAGATCGCGAAGAGCGCCGCCCCGGGATAGACCACGCCGAGTTGGTCCACCTCCATTGACCATGAATCAGCCAACCAGGCAATGAATATAAAGAATAAGATCCCCAAGATTGAGTGGGTACCGTTACGGTGTCCGCCAGCAACCTTACCGATCACCCGGGTCACGATATTCGAAATGGGTGGCAGGGAACGCGCTATTGTCGCTTTGTGATGATCTGCGTCAGGAAGCAACGCTGCCCCGGCGCAAACAATCGCGCCAGCCAAGGTTTCCCACCGCCCCATATGGAGTACGCCGAATCCAAGATTCATCGAACCGACCGCTACCGGAGTTGTTATTGCAAGCCAGGCGGCCGCGCCGCTCATGGCGTGGTGTCCACCCATCATGAATTCAACCTTAGGACTGGTCACCGACGATATAGCTACATGACGGCGGTAAGCTTAAACACATGAGCACAATCAGAGAAGCGCACCTTGCAGACTGTCCCCAGATCCTGGAATTAATCCACGAACTGGCGGTCTATGAGAAGGAACCCGACGCGGTCAAAAACACCGTCGAAGAGTTGGAAAAGCACCTTTTCGGCGCAGACCCGAAGGTCTTCACGCACGTCGCCGAAGACGAGTCGGGCCAACTAGTCGGTATCGCCATGTGGTTTCTGACGTACTCCACGTGGGAAGGACGTCATGGTATTCATCTGGAAGACCTCTACGTTCGTGAAAGTGAACGTGGCGAGGGCACCGGAACTGCGCTGCTGAAGACTCTCGCACAAATTTGCATAGAACGCGGCTACCGCCGGTTGGAATGGGCCGTACTTGACTGGAATGCTCCAGCCATTGGATTCTATGATTCGATCGGTTCGTCCACCATGGACGGCTGGAGCACCCGCCGGCTAGACGGCGACGCACTGCAGGAGATGGCTCGATGATTCACTACCGCGGCATGGATGTCACCGAACACCGTATTGAAGTTCCCCTAGACCATCAGGAGCCGCAAGGGGAGAAAATCACCGTTTTCGCCCGCGAAATCAGCACCGATGAGTCAAAGCCGTGGTTGCTCTTCCTGCAAGGCGGCCCGGGCGGTAAATCACCGCGCCCCGGCTCCTTGTCGGGCTGGCTAGCCGAAGCTGCCAAACACTTCCGCGTCTTACTTCTGGACCAGCGTGGTACCGGCCTGTCCACCCCGGCTAACCGCCAGTCATTGGGACTGCGTGGCGACGCAGCAGCCCAGGCCCGCTACTTGTCGCACTTCCGCGCGGACTCAATCGTGCGTGATGCCGAGGCACTGCGCAAACACTTGGCTATCGGCAAGTGGAGCACCTTGGGTCAAAGCTATGGCGGCTTCTGCACGCTGACTTATCTATCGTTGTTCCCTAATTCTTTGGAGCGCTGCCTAGTTACCGGGGGCCTGGCTTCCTTGGACGGCGATGCACAAACTGTCTACCGGGCTACCTATCAGCGCATGGCTGAACGTAACCGTGAGTACTTCTCCTGGTACCCGCAGGATTTCGAGACGCTGCACAAGATCTACGAACACCTGAGGCACAACGACGATGAATTGCTGCCTGACGGTCGCAAGGTCACCGTGCCCTTGGTGCAGATGCTGGGAATGTTCTTAGGGGGCAACACCCGAGTACACCTGCTGCACCATGTCTTTGAAGAAGCCTTTGTGCAGACTCCCGGCGGTGAACGGCTTTCAGACACCTTCTTGGCAACGCTCTATGCCCAGGCTTCTTTCGCCACGAACCCGCTCTATGCGCTGATGCATGAGACCATCTATGCCCAGGGAGCAGCTACCCATTGGGCAGCCGAGTCCGTCATGGAAGATTTTCCGGACTTCACAGAACATTCACACACCCCACTTTTGACCGGCGAGATGATCTATCGCTGGCATTTCACCGATGATCCGGTACTCCGGCCGTTCGAAGAGGTGGCAAGAATTTTAGCTGAGCACGAACATTTCGGGGCGCTCTACGATCTAGATGTCCTGTCGCAGAATACGGTTCCGGTGGCCGCTGCGGTTTATCACGACGATGTTTATGTTGACCGCGAGCTTTCCTTGCGCACCGCTTCCCAAGTCAACGGGTTGCAGGTCTGGATCACCGAGGATTTCCACCACGATGGAATCGGCGACGAAGGACCTGCAATCTTCCGCCGCCTGCTGGCAATGACCAACGGCGAAGATCCTGAGGCGGCCGCCAACGCTGGCTAGTGGCTATCGCAGGTGCCAGCACATGGTTAGACTGGCACACAAGCACGGGCGAGGGGGCAACCTCTCGGTTCCTGCTTCGCGTCAGATCAGCACACGGAGTGGCTTGTCACACATTGCCACTGCCACCGTGCTAGGTTTCGCATAAGGGCATCTTGCCCGTCATATAGATCGAAAGGAACACTATGGGAAACAGTATTAATGGTGTCGATGTTCCAGCCGATCTGGTCTCGAAGGTCGAAGAGTTGGACGGCATCATCGCGGCCGCCCACGTGCCATACAACATTGCTTTAGACCGCGCCGATGAAGATGGACTGGTCTACAAGTTTGTAGATTCTGACATCGACTTCGCACTCGTGCTCCATGGCGAGGCATTCTTTGCCACCACCGCCGCGTTGGACGATTCGGACGCCGATTTTGAACCGGTATACACCTTCGACCCCGAGTACCAACTCACCGCCGAGGACTTTGCCGAGCGACTCACCGATTTCGTGAACCTGGCGGTAAATTGGCAAGAAGTTTCCGAACTGGCCTTCGTTGAGGAACACCCGGAGTACTTCGGACCCTCGGATAAGCCAAACAGCATTCTGCTTTACGAAGATGGTTACCGCTATGAACTGCTGTTCGTAGAAAACGGGGACCACTTGGTGCTGGCACGTCCAATCGACACCGAAGCCTATAAGGTTGACCCCGACGAGGATGAAGACGAGATCCCGTTGGTCTACACCAACCACCACATGCTGCACCCAACCATGGGTTCAGCGTTCATCGTGATGCTGGCCGAGACCTTCGGTCTCCCAGCTGAGGAAGAGGCACTGCTGGCACCGCTGCGCATCATCCTCACCCCGACGAACTAGTACCCGCTTACAGCAGTCTGGAGCGTGGCTCAGCCGCATCGGCCAGCCACGCTCCAGACTCATTTAACGCAAAAGAATACCCATTGCAGTTGACCGGTAAGGGGCAATTGCAATGGGTATTCCTTATAGCTTGGTTTCGGTTACTTGCCCGACTCCTGCTCCCGTTCGATGGAAGCCTTTGCAGCGGCTTTTTCAGCCTCTGCTGCTTCGGCTTTCGCTGCCGCCTTGCGACCCAGCGGGGTCCACAGCGACAAGACTGTAGCGATCACGATGGTTGCCAGAATAACAAACAGCGAGATGCTGNNAGTGAGATGCTGGTTGGAATCTCTGGAGCCCAAGCGAAGCCTTCGCCACCGTTGATGAATGGCAGTTCGTTGGTGTGCAGTGCGTGAAGTACCAGCTTGACGCCAATGAACGCCAAGATGAAGCTCAGTGCGTGCTTCAGGAACACCAGGCGGTTCATCAAACCACCGAGCAGGAAGTACAACTGGCGCAGACCCATCAGTGCGAAGATGTTCGCGGTGAAGACGATGAACGCCGAGTTGGTCAGACCGAAGATCGCAGGAATCGAGTCCACAGCAAAGAGCAGGTCGGTCATGCCGATGGTAATGAAGACCATCACCATCGGGGTGAACAGCTTCTTGCCGTCAACCACGGTACGCAGCTTGTTGCCGTCGTATTCCTTGGCGAATGGCATCTTGCTGGTCAGCTTCTTGACCAGACCGCTATCGCTTTCTTCGTCCTCGTCGTCATCGTCCTTCAGCTGGTGCCATGCAGTCCACAGCAAGAACGCGCCGAAGATGTAGAAGACCCACGAGAAGTGCTCGATCATCGCAGCACCGGCAAGAATGAAGATTGCACGCAGCACCAGAGCGATGATGATGCCGAACATCAGCACCTCTTGCTGGTACTTACGCGGCACCGCAAAGCGGGTCATGATGATGATGAAGACAAAGAGGTTGTCAATCGACAACGAGTATTCGGTAATCCAGCCGGCGTAGAATTCCTGGCCTAGCTGGGAGCCTGCCTGCCACCAGACAATGCCACCGAAGATTATTGCAAGTGCGATGTAGAAGCCGACAAAGAGTCCGGCTTCCTTCATCGATGGTTCGTGCGGCCGCTTGACCACATAGAGCAAATCGAGCAGCAGAATAATGCATAGCGCCACCAAGGCGATGATTTCAAATTGGAGTGTTAACCCTGAAGCACCCATAGAAGAGTAGCCTTTCGTCGTAAGGTTAGGACAAAGATTCGCAAGTCTCTCCGCCGTCAAGAACTAGTTCCTGTTCGGCTGCTGTGCCCGGCGAAGCTTCGATGGTTCGCGTGTTGACGTTCACAGCATTTGGGATACTCCCCTACGTACGAGAGACAAGTCTAGCGCACAAGTCTTCTCCTTGACGCGTGATAAGTGCCATCACGCGCTTCCAACTCCACTCTGCAAACCTGGCAGAACGCTATAAATACTTATCAAAGAGGATTTAGCTGGCCGAGGTTAACATCGTGTTACGCATGGCCGGCGTCCTTCATTTGACGCAATTCCTTCTTCAGCTCCCCCACCTCGTCACGAATGCGTGCTGCCAATTCGAACTGAAGTTCCGCGGCGGCGGCATGCATCTGAGCGGTCATCTCTTCAATCTGGCCCAAGAGGTCTTCCGCCGGTGCGGCGGCCAATCCATCCTGGCGGATCTTCGAGGACTTGGTCCGCTTCGCGTCCTTGGCCAACCGGTTGTTGTTCAGCAGCTCCTGGGTGTCCGCATCTTCACGAGCCAGCTGATCGGTGATATCGGCAATCTTCTTGCGCAACGGGGTCGGGTCAATGCCGTGTTTTTCGTTGTGTGCGCGCTGAATCTCGCGGCGGCGATTGGTTTCATCTATGGCCTTGTCCATGGCGTCGGTGATCTTGTCCGCATACATGATCACCTGGCCGGACACGTTACGCGCCGCACGGCCGATGGTCTGAATCAGCGAGGTCGCCGAACGCAAGAATCCCTGTTTATCGGCATCCAGAATCGCAACCAAGGACACTTCAGGTAAATCCAGCCCCTCACGCAGCAGGTTGATTCCCACCAGCACGTCAAAAGAGCCCATACGCAATTCACGCAGCAACTCCACACGGCGGATCGTATCAACGTCGGAGTGCAGGTACTGCACGCGTACCTGATGTTCGGTGAGGTAATCGGTCAGGTCCTCCGCCATCCGCTTGGTCAGCGTAGTCACCAGCACGCGCTCATTGCGTTCCACACGCACACGGATCTCATCGAGCAGGTCATCAATTTGGCCCTTCGTGGGCTTCACGATGATTTCCGGGTCGATCAGTCCGGTGGGACGAATAATCTGCTCCACAAAACCATCGGCCTTGCCCAGCTCATATTTGCCCGGGGTCGCCGAAAGATACACGGTCTGCCCGATGCGTTCCAAGAACTCGTCCCACTTCAACGGCCGGTTATCCATCGCCGAAGGAAGCCGGAAGCCGTGCTCCACCAAGGTGCGCTTGCGCGACATGTCCCCCTCATACATCGCACCGATCTGCGGGACGGTGACATGGGACTCATCGATGACCATCAGAAAGTCATCGGGGAAATAATCCAGCAAACAGTGCGGCGCACTGCCCGATTCACGGCCATCGATATGCCGTGAATAGTTCTCGATGCCGTTGCAGAAGCCCATCTGCTCCATCATTTCCAGGTCATAGGTGGTGCGCATGCGCAACCGCTGGGCTTCGACGAGCTTATTTTGCGATTCAAGTTCTTTGAGCCGAGCAGCCAGCTCATCTTCGATAGTTTTGATCGCCTTGTGCATGCGTTCGGCACCGGCCACGTAGTGGCTTGCCGGGAAAATATACATTTCGGTTTCTTCGCGGATCACTTCACCGGTCACCGGATGCAGGGTGTAGATCGCTTCCACCTCGTCACCGAAAAATTCGATGCGCAGCGCCTGCTCCTCATACATCGGGATGATCTCCACCGTATCCCCGCGCACCCGGAAGGTTCCGCGATGGAAGTCCATGTCGTTGCGCGTGTACTGCATGTTCACGAACTGGCGCAGCATCGCATCGCGGTTCAGTTCTTCGCCTTGGCGCACGGTCACCATCCCGGCCACATATTCTTCCGGCGTTCCCAAACCGTAAATGCACGAGACCGTGGCCACCACGATCACATCTCTGCGGGTAAGCAACGCGTTGGTCGCCGAGTGGCGTAGCCGCTCTACCTCTTCGTTGACCGATGAGTCTTTCTCGATGAAGGTATCGGTCTGTGCCACATAGGCTTCGGGCTGGTAGTAGTCGTAATAGGATACGAAGTATTCGATGGCGTTATTGGGCATCAGCTCGCGGAATTCATTGGCCAGCTGTGCGGCAAGCGTCTTATTCTGCACCAGCACCAAGGTGGGGCGCTGCACCTGTTCGATCAGCCAGGCGGTAGTAGCCGACTTGCCGGTACCGGTGGCGCCGAGCAGCACGATATCCTTTTCGCCGCCGTTGATCCGTTCGGTCAGCTCTTTAATCGCCGTGGGCTGGTCTCCCGCCGGAACATAATCGCTGATGACTTCGAAGGGAGCTACTACACGTTTAATCGGCTGGGCAAGACTCATGATTCCAGCATAACCAGCGCCACCGGCACTCGCCTACGCCTGAGTGCACGCTGAACGTGAAATTATTTGCCGCCCAAGCGCATTCCGGTGCGAACCGCGTTGCGCGCAGCGGTCCGGCGAATCTGTGCGCCGAAGAAACCCACCGTGAGCACCGTCGCCGAAAGCAATCCAAGCAACGCAATCCACCCGGAGATATAGACCACCGCAGAATACGGACCAGCCGAGGCCACAAATTCAGCGCGTCCGCCAAAGCCCAGCCAGAGCACCAGCGCCACGGCACAACTGGCCAGCATCGTCCACTTCGAAATTTTCTGCATCAGCGGTTTATTTCCTTCTCAAATAGTTCGGTCACGTCTGCTTGGAGCTGTTCAAGTGTGCCATCATTCATCAGCAAATGATCGGCGATCGCCGCTCGATCCGCGTCGCTGGCCTGCGCGGCCATCCGCGATTCGGCCTCGGCCACGCTCCACCCGCGGTCTTCAACCATCCGGCGGATCCGCTCTTCGCGTGGCGCCTGCACCACCAGCACCAGATCAAAACGATCCGCCTGCCCGGATTCGACGAGCAACGGGATGTCCTCCACCACTACCGCTTCGCTGGCTGCGGCCGCACGCAAGCGGCTGGCCTCGGCGCGTACCAGCGGGTGCACGATCGCATTGAGTTCCAAACGCCTTGCTTCATCGCTGAAGACCAGCGCACCGAGTGCCGCACGGTTCAGAGAACCGTCGGGAGCAAAAACCGCCTCGCCAAAGGCCTGCCGGATCTGGTCCAGCCCGCCGGTTCCGGGCGCCACGACCTCGCGGGCAAGCTGATCCGCGTCGATCACTACCGCGCCTAATTTGGCCAATTGCGCTGCTACTGCCGATTTGCCGGAAGCCACGCCGCCGGTCAGTCCCACATGGATCATGTCTACCACCCTATAAACTAAGTACGATGAACACCAACGACTCGGCCGCGACCCGCTACACGACGCTTCGTGTCGACGCGGTGCATGAGCTCGAGATCAAGCGTTCGCGCTTCATCACCTACCTTTACCGGGTGCAGACCGAGGCCGAGGCCCGCGCCCGGATCGCGGCCTTGCGCAAAACCCATTTTGACGCCCGCCACCACTGCAGCGCCTTCATTCTTGGTCCGGATCGAATGACCCAGCGCTCCAACGACGACGGGGAACCCTCGGGAACCGCCGGGCTGCCGATGCTCGAGGCGCTGGCCAAACGCGACACCGGCAGTGGAACGGATCTTTCCGATGTCCTGGCGGTCACCGTCCGCTACTTCGGCGGCATCAAACTCGGCGCCGGCGGACTGGTGCGTGCCTACTCGGATTCGGTCTCCCAGGCGCTAGCGCAGGCGAACCTGTGCACCGTGCAGCGGCTGCGCATCTTCGAGCTCTTCGCCGATCATGGGTGGGCCGCACGCTGGGAAAACGAGCTGCGCTCCGCCGGCTATCAACTGGGCGGCACGCAGTGGGGCGAGGCCCACGTGGCACTGAGCATCGGCATCTTCGATGAACCGGCGGCCATCGACGAACTGCACACTTTTATCGCCACACTCACCTCCGGCGCCGGAACGCTCCGCGCCGGCCACACCACCTGGCTGGATTCATGACCCACGAACTGCTGAACGCACTGCGCCGCTGGCCCGAGGTCGAGGGGCCGAACCTCTTCGCCCACGACGCCGCGGACCGGCTCATCCTCGATACCGTCACGCACTGGCCGCACACCGTGTCCATCATCGGTGACCACTACGGCGCGCTGAGCCTGGGCGCCCTGGCGGCCGGAGCGACCGCGCTGCGGGTGCATACCGATTCACTGACTTCCCGGCGCGCGATCACCGCCAACCTGCAAGCCCTCGCCCCGCACGCGGCCAGCAACGTAGAATTTCTTCCGCTCGATTCGGTGGCACAAGACGCTTCGCTGGTGCTGCTGCGCCTGCCACGCGG
>DNHA01000254.1 GCA_003486025.1 Micrococcaceae bacterium
AAAGGGCGGAATGCCCGAACTTCATTGGACTCAATGGATTGGCTGTCTTGGAGCAATGGTTTTAGGTATCCTGCTGGGCAACTACCTTGCCCCCAAGATTCCAGATAAATTCAGTAGGGCCTTTGTCATCATCGTTGCGTTCTCTGGTGCCATCACATTGATGATCAACGGGCTAACCCAAGCCTTGGCCTAAGCCGACGCCGGATGAATATCTGCCAATGAGACAATTAGAAGTGTGCGGACCGAAGCGAACATTGAAACCCAAGGTAAACCGGCCACAGAACTCGAGATTGAGCGGCAGGCATTGTGGGCCGGGTTTTTCTGTTCCATCCTCGGATTAGTTGTCGGCTTTATCCTCTTTGTGGGTAACCGGCCAGGTTTGTCTGGTGGGCTCTCCGTCGGTGCGGTGGCAGCCACCACCGGTGGCATCTGCGCAGCATTAGTCAGTGTCATCGCATTTCGACGGCTGCTAGTCTCCCGCGAACCGTGGCTCAGGCGGATCCCCAAGTGGCGGCAGATCGTGACGATGCTGGGCCTGCTGCTGGTTCATGCGGCGAGCACGATCATGATTTTGATGGTCGCTTTCCACTTGATGCAGCAGGCATTTTTTGGACTACATGTTGACGTAGTCGCTGGTGCGCTGCTTGTCAGCGGTGCCACCGGCCTCAGCGCATACCTTTGCCTGGTGGCTACGGCACGCACAAATGCCCAGACACTGTCGGTCATTCTGGGAATCTTCATGGCTTCGGGCGTCGTCATCAGCATGCTGTTGGCAGAAGACCGCGGCTGGTGGCAGTCGATGTTCTCCGCCCTAGGTACATACGACGCGGGCATCGGATCTTTTTGGACCTTCAACACCACGCTGGTGATCTCGGGCCTCGTGCTGGCAGCATTTACTGAATTCATGACGCGTGACCTAGCCAGGCTCGCCCGAACCTACCGATGCCGCCCCGGTTTTGAGAAGTACCGAATTTCCAAGTTCGTCCGACCACGCCCGAGTATCGTTCGTTGGTGTCTGCTCGCGGTCGCGCTAGGCGTCATCCTGATCGGAGTCGTCCCGGTCAACGTTGCTCCCGACGTGCATGGCGCTTTTGTGCAGCTTGCAGCTATCGGCATGGTGGTGCTTTTGATCAGCACTGCTGCATTGCTCCCGGGATACCCCGTGATCTTCCATCTGATGTCACTGACAGCACTCGGTGCCCTGTGGCTTGCATTCTTGCTGTGGCAGGAATGGAACTACTACAACCTCACCGGGTTTGAACTGGCCGTCGTGGCAATCATCTTCACGTGGATTTCGGTGTTCATCCGAACTACCTCGGCGCTGATCCACGATAAGAAGCAACAGCTGCGCAAGGAAAAACGAGCGCGTCGACGCGAACAACGCGAGCAAATTACAACAGGCCCAGAAGCAGACGGTGCATCTTCCGAACCATCTTTTGAACATCAGGAAATCCGTCGAAATGGGGAGGACGCAGGATTCCAAACTAGATAGCCTAGAAATATGTTGATCTCCGAGATGCTGTATCTGCTGCTAACCAAGGACGACGGACAACCGGAGACGGTGATGAGCTCCTATAAATACGGGATGAACTCGGCCATCCTTGCCGACCTGATCTTGGCAGGACGAATCGGGCTCACCGATGACCCGAATCCGCGGATCACCCTCGTTGGCGCTGGACCCATCGCCGACCCTGTCTTAGAGCACTCGCTGGACAAGCTTGAAGGCAAAGACGGGATAAATCTCGATTCTGCCGTAGCAATCAATGGGCTGTGCAATATTCGTCTGGTCACCGACTCGCTGGCCAAGCAGGGAATTGTCGAATATGGCGAGCGAGGATTATTGGGCTTAGGCAAGGCGCCGGTCCGCGTGCTCAATGGGCAGCTGGAACGTCAGTTCCGCAATGGGTTGAGCTTGGTGCTCCAAGGACAGCGTGAGGCCGCAACCCATGAGGCCACGCTGCTTTCCATCATTCACGGCATGGGTGTGCTGCAGCAGGTGCTGGCTGAAGAAATTGAGCCGCTCGGTGTGGAGCGCGCTCAAGCACGAATCAGGGAAGTAGCCACCGATTCCAGAGCGGGTGACGCGGTCCGCAAAGCAGTCGCCACCATGAACGAAGCCGTCGCAACGAACACCATCCTGCCCGGCGCCAGCTAAAACACTGTCTTAGGCAGGCTGCTCAACCAGGCCAGAATGCATCACTACGTCGACGGTTGCCTGATAATGATTGCGCAATAATTGGCCCAGCTTTTCGGCGTCACGAGCCAACGCAGCGTCAAGAATGTCTGCGTGCTCTTGTTCGACGTCGCGGGCCACCGCTGCCTGTGACGGCGCGGCCCAACGCCGGTAGAGCTCGGTGAAGTTCGCCAAATCGCCGGAGAGCTTGAGCATCGGCTGGCATTCGCACGGTGCTAAGAGCTGGTGGTGAAATTCGCGGTGCGCCTGCGACCACTGCGGGTTCACCCGATCTGGTTCTTCGGGCAGGCGCCGAGGCGTGCGCGATAATTTATGGTGTATCGCGATCAGTGAGGATTCCCAGCTGACGGTTCCGCGTTCAACGGCAAGCTTCGCGGCCAGAGCTTCGGTGACACACCGCAATTCGGTGATGTCGGCCAGCTCGCTCAGATTCAGATCAGGGACAAAAAATCCGCGGTTCGGCCGGATGGTGACCAAGTTTTCACCGGCAAGGCGGGTTAA
This sequence comes from Micrococcaceae bacterium, assembly GCA_003486025.1. GTDB lineage: Bacteria > Actinomycetota > Actinomycetes > Actinomycetales > Micrococcaceae > Glutamicibacter. The sequence continues at coordinate 2,696 of DNHA01000254.1, forward strand.
TGACTCACGGATCACCGTGGTGCTGGTGCTGAACTGTTCGGCCAACGTAGTTGGCTGCAAGCGATCTCCAGGGGACCAAAAGCCGTCCAGAATGGTCCGGCGAATTCCCTCTAGCGAATGCGTTGATGCTTTTGCCATGCTGGTCTCCTCAGTATTTGCCGAACACTTGTGAATGGCAATCAAAAATAATCATATTATGCTTGCGTGCTCAGAGTATTGAGCGACTGGGCTAACTTGTAAATAACTGGCAGTTTCACCCGACCCTTTACTCAGGCGCACGGCGCGCTTAGGCTCAGGGCATGTCAGTGATGCTGCGTACTATCCAGACCGCCGTGCCCGCTACGATCCTGAAACAAGATGAGGTCCGTGATGTCTTCGCAGTGCAACCAGGGCTAACCCGCCTGGGCCAACGCCTGATCTCCACCTCCTTTGATTCCTCAGCGATTAATACCCGCTATAGCTGTGTTGCGGATTTTGATACGCTCAAGCCACCGGCGAATCCGCTGTTCTACGATGCGCGCACCCAACAGCTTCATTCGCCAAGCACCGCGACGAGAAACAACGAATATGTGGCGCACGCACCGGAACTATTCATCGCAGCGGCACGTATNNCCACGTAAAGCGCTAGAAGCCTGCCCCGATATAGCGGCAGATGAAATCACCCACGTGATTACGGTGTCCTGCACTGGCTTTTACAACCCCGGCCCGGACTACCAAATTGTGCGCGCGCTGGGTTTACGTCCCAACACTGTGCGCCACCACCTGGGCTTCATGGGGTGCTACGCGGCGTTCCCTGCACTGCGTGCTGCCCGGGATTTCTGCCTGGCAGATCCGCAGGCAACGGTCTTGGTGGTGTGCGCCGAACTCTGCACGCTGCATGTGCGCAGTTCCAACGATCCGGACACCATCATGGGTTCTGCGCTCTTTGCCGACGGTGCTGCTGCGGCTCTGGTGACTCAGCGCGGCAAGGCGGGACTGGATATGGACGCCTTTGAAACCGTGCTGACCCCGGTGGGCGAGGAAGCCATGGCGTGGAACATCGGCGATGAAGGATTCGAAATGGTGCTTGGCACCTACGTCCCGCATATTATCGATGACCACATCAGTGGCGCACTGGAACCACTCTTTGCCAAAGACGCAACGCCAGCACTGCAGGTATCCCAGATTGAGCACTGGGGAATCCATCCCGGCGGCCGAGCGATCCTGGACCGGGTGCAAAACCGGCTGGGGCTCAGCGAGGTCCAGTTGGAGCCTGCCCGCAGAATCCTCGCCGACTACGGCAACATGTCCAGTGCCACGGTGCTATTTGTGCTCAAGGAAATTATGGAGAATCCGGCGGCTAAGGCCGGGGAACGAGTCTGCGCCATGGCCTTCGGTCCGGGACTGACGGTGGAAACCGGGCTGTTCACCGTGCGCCCGGACGCCTGATGTTTGAGCTCGTCCGCGCGAAGGACGCCGTCGAAGAAATGGACAGGCCCGACTGCGACCCGGTACTTCTGCGCCGGACCTACGCACAATTTCCACTGGTTAATCGGGCAGTGGCTGGGTGGGGCAGGCTTTACGCCGAGCTCATTGTGGATCAGCTGCCCGCGCACCGGCCAGCCACCTTGCTGGATATCGGCTGCGGTGGCGGGGATATCACCATCATGCTGGCCAAACGAGCGATGGCCGAGGGGATCAACCTCAAAGTCCTGGGAATCGACCCCGATGAACGAGCCTTCCACTATGCGCAAGGTGCCGGCCAAAAATCCGGGTTGCCCGCAAGCCGCCTCGAATTCCTCCAGTGCGACAGCAGCCAGCTGGTCGCGCAGGAGGCCCAGTTTGATGTGGTCATCTCCAACCACCTGCTCCATCATCTAGATGAGCAGCAATTCTCCGGGCTGCTGGCGGACTCGCAGCGACTGGCCACCGGCCGAGCAGTGCACGCCGATATCCGCCGCTCACGGCTAGCCGCGGTGCTCTTCGGTGCGGCGACACTGCCGCTGGCAGGCAGTTCCTTCATCCGGCGCGACGGATTGCTTTCCATCAGGCGCAGTTCCACCCCCGTCGAGCTGGCTCGGCGTGTGCCCGCCCGGTGGCGGGTAGAAGAACGCCGCCCCTTTCGGAACCTGCTGCTCTGGGAACCGGCCCATGCATTGTGACATCGCCATCATCGGCGGCGGACCGGTGGGCTTGACCCTGGCCATCTTGCTGGTCAAACGCGGTCATCGGGTGCAAGTCTTCGAAAAACGGCGAGAGGTGGGGGAGCATTCGCGGGCCATCGGGCTGCATCCACCGGCACTGGAAATATTGCAGGAAGCCGGAATTGCCGAACAGCTGGCGCACCAGGGCTTGGCGATCCGCAAGGGCGTGGGAGTCTTCGCACAGGGCCAGCGCGCGGCTCTCGACTTTGCCCGCATCCCCGGCAGCTACCCGTATGTCCTGGCTTTGCCGCAGCGCCAAACGCAGCTGCTCCTGCGCGAGCGGCTGGCGCAGCTGGCACCACAAGCACTTCAGCCAGGCTGCCGCTTCCACCACGTGCTGGGACAGGGCAACGACAGCGTGCACTTCACCGTGGAGCACGGCAACGCAGAACTCCAGGTCCATGGTGCCCGCTGGCTGATTGGCGCCGACGGAGTGGATTCGGCAGTACGCCGCGACTTGGCGGTACCGTGGCGCGGCAGAACACTGCCCGATGCCTACCGCATGGGAGATTACCCCGATGCCAGCGGATTGGGCGAGAGCGCGGTGCTCTACCTGCATCCGAGCGGGATTATCGAATCCTTTCCGCTGCCCGGCGGCCAGCGCCGCTGGGTGGCGCACCGGGGCAAGGACCCAAGCGAGATGTTGGAAGAACTTGTCGCCCAGCGCACCGGCCACCGGTTGGCCCAGCACTCCCGCACCATGCACAGCGACTTCACGACCGCACAGTTTGCGGTGCCGAAGATGGTCCACGGCCGAACCATCCTCATCGGCGACGCCGCCCACCAGATCAGCCCGATCGGTGGCCAAGGCCTCGCACTAGGACTGTTGGACGCAGGAGCGCTCGCCGAGACGCTGGGTTCCGGGTGCTCACGCCAAAAATTAGCTGCCTTCGAACAAACCCGGTTATCCGCCGCACGGCTTGCGGCACGCCGGGCACACCTGAATATGATGCTCGGCCGGCCACTGGCGCAATGGCTCAGCGGCCCGCGCGACGC
>DNHA01000367.1 GCA_003486025.1 Micrococcaceae bacterium
GAACGGGATTTTTCCTTTACGCATGGCCAACCAGCGGGTCAGTGACGAGAGCGCGGTAAGCGGCCAGTCCAGTAAGTACAGAACCCTGAGCAGCGGGTTATCGGACCGCAGATTGGAAGCGAGTACCTCGTAGCCGACGCGGAACGACTCGCGCTTTCCTTCCACTGGTGCCACCTGTTTTACGTAGGGCGCGATAGCGGCAGGACCTTCTTCCATGTAACGGCGAAAGAACTCCCAATGGGCGTATAGCATGCGCATCCCCTCACGGGAACTGAGGGTATTGTAGGCTCCAAGAGCAAAAGTCTCCTTAACCGTCACACCGTCCTCAGCAAGCACATGGGCGCGAATTTCCCACCAGATCGCGTCGCGGTCTAGCGTAAAGAAGAGTTCGTCCCAACCCGCGCTCAACACCGTACCGTCCTTTCGGAACACATAGACCATTCGGCTTTTACGATTCAGACGGATAGGATAGTGAGTGTAGTAGGCCCATTCAAAGCGCCCAAGAAACCAACTAACCCCGCCGAGGATCCAACAGAGAAGTGCCGCTACAATACCGAAGTAGAGGCCGCGAATATCCCCTTCTGCAGAAACCCTTGCCCCAACGTACAACACGCGAATCCCGAAATAGGCTGGCATCAGCGCCATAAACCCAAGCATCAAAGCCGCCCAGCCCTTCCATCCGTAATACTTATCGACTAATTCCATGTAAGAAGAATTAACCCTGATAACCGTCAAGTCCGAATAAGGAGTGACTTCATCCACGCGGCGTTCTCTATGCAACCTCTTCGCATGATCTTGATCGCTCAACGGTCGATTTATAGGATAAGGCCGTCCCGAAGCAATTCCTTGGTAATGCATCAGAACAACCCCATCGCCAACTGATACTCCCGGGCTTCGACGATCTCGTCAAAATATCGCTCAGCCTTCAACCGTCCCCAAAAGCACCGATCCAGCCAGGCATGATGCGCTCCATCCCCCCACACCATCATCGCTATCGTAATTGCAACTACGAAAATAAAAAAAATCCCTGTCCAAAACAGCGATGTAAGCAGTAGCGCTATCGCCAAGCCACCACCAGCGAAGCTCGAAAGCAAATATAGTCCGGCCATTTTGAAATTCCCTCTATCCAACTCTTTCAACATTCTTCCAAAATCCAACACTGCCATGAGCGCCCCTCCAAAGGCGGCCACCCGCGATCCAATTCTCGCCACGCCATTCCCTATCGGCGCAAACTTCGCGAATCTCGGATTCAAGTTTCCGATCCGCTCCAGCTTCTTACCTACCACTTCAGTCGCAGCACCGACCAACGACACCGCACTCGCCGCTACACGGAGCCAAGACTCTTCCCGTTCGTGCGCCATACCCGACGTAGCCTTCTTGTAAAGCACACCCAAAGCAACCGCCGACAGCAATGAGCCCGCCAAACCGGCGCGAAGATCGCTGTCCATGACCGAACGCCAGTTGCCCAGCTTGTTGCTGATGAAGGCGCTGCGCTCGGCGCGGTAATGCGCACCGGAGACAAGGCTGGCATCTTGACGCACGCCTATGAACGCGATGCTTGGTGATGTCTGCGCTGTGTTGAGTCCCAATACCCGCAGACGCTGAATCTCAGCATGCACGGCTTGGTAACGCGGGCGCTGGCCGCTGGCCTTCTCCATTGCCAGCATCACCTCGCGAACAATCGCGCCGGAGGTTTTCCCCTTCAGTTCCACCCGCTCCAGCGGCACATTGGCGGCCACGCCCCAGGCGACCAATGCATAAGGTTTCACTGCGCCATCGGCCGCTTTGCTTNNCTAATCGGCCGCTTTGCTCAAGATGCCGGCTACAGGCCCAAGCGATTTTTCTATCCAACTCGCTACCAATGCAGTCGCACCACCACTGGCCACACTCAATGCGCCGTTGTAGAGGCCAAAAAGATAGGACCAGGGCAACTCTTCGAGTTTTACGTTGCCGGCTGTGTCAACCGCCTTGACGATCTCAGCGGCAAGATGCTCCTGATTCAACGCAAAAGCACGCAGCAATAGATTACTGACATCTTGCGGACTGCCATCCAACCAACGCTTATATAGATCGGCATGCGAAATCTTGTCCTGACTATCACCAATACACAACACGGTGACCCCCAAGTATGCAACGCCACTTTGCACATCCTGCGGATCGTGGTTGCACTGCAGATGCTGACCAAGTTCAACGGACTCCAGCAGCGTTACGTGCACGGCAGCCAAAGGGGCGATCACCTTTTCGTATAACGCCTTAATCTCGGCATCGTTCACGTCCTGCCAAGCGCGCCGCGCAGCTTCGTCATAGCGCTCCGCGCAACCCGCCCTGCTCCAAGCTTGCTCTCCAATCAACTTGAGCTCCTGCGCTGTGTACTTTGGCTTTCCCTGCAGATCAAAAGAGCCCGCCGTAATCTTGCGCCTTGCCTCATACTCGTTGTACTCGTCGTATTCCATTATCGACGCAGCCTTCAGCACAGCCTGATGCTCAACCGCATCGCGCATCTGCATGATCGCAGCCGAAGCAGCCATCGGGCGCACACGCTCTGGCTCGGTCATGAATCCTTCGAGCCGATCACTCATCAGCGCGGCCACTTCAGTGGTGATTCCCACCGGATCGTCCAGCGCCACCATTGCGTATGGCTGCTGCGGTAAAGGCGCATCCGGATGCGCCTGCACCAACAAGCCCCTGAAGTCATCGCGAGGAAGCGCGGCAAAGTTGTACGGTAGAAACATGAAGGCCGGCTCCGGCACAACATTAACCCGACGCAGGGTATCCGCTCCCGCCGTTGTACTTTCGCCCTGTTCCCATTTGTAATCAAAGAACAACGTTGGCGCTGGCTCAAGTGCGTATTCGCTTACCTGCGAAAACACATCTTTCAGCGCACCCAGGTGCGGCTGTGATTTACCGCCCGCACTGCCGAACCATGCACCCACATCAATGCACCGCATGTGCTTGGCGCGGTAGGCTGCATCCGCATGTTTCTCCTTCACCGCAACGGTCCACTGCGTATCACTATGAGCCAGCCACAACTTTCCGGCCTTGGCTGGGTCCTTGACCTGGATGCATCGTCCCAGTGATGGCGAGGCGGCGCGCGAGCACTTGACCGTGTCCGGACGATCGCCTGCGCCAGGCCCTTCGTCTGCATCGAAGGCGGATAGTATTCCGCCCTCCGATACTTCATATGCGGACCACTCCAGGCGGGCTTCGTCGTAGGCATACAGATAGCCACCACGCAGCACTCTTAGCGTGTAGTGTGCCTCTGTCGCATCCAAAGAAGGGCAGGCGTCTGCAGAGAAAGGGGCGCTCAGTTGCGGAGCGCGCTTGCTATCGGGCACCTCTTCCCCCGCCCACGCCAATGCGTAACGCAACGGAAGGATGGGCAGACCCACCACCGTACAAACCTCACACCCATGCGACATTGTCGCGCTATCCAAGCTCATCAGCAGTATTTCCTTATGGCATTCGTCATATCGTCGACCTGCGGAGGTACGGCGTTCTCCACCTCCGCCAGCGCCCGCACAAAAGTCTGCTCGCCGCGCCGCGCACTCTCGATTGCCTGCTGGACCCTGGGAAGCGTTGGCCAATCCAATCCGTACCGCTCCATGCTCAAGGCATAGAGACAAGCGTCGTCTTTATCACTCAAGCCCAGCTCTGCGGCGCTACGCAGGTGGAAGTCGATCCGAGGCGCAACGACTGGATAGCTCTCTGCAACTCCGTCGTAACGCGACAGCCGGCGCAGACAACGGTTGAGCAGTGGCAAGCGTTTTAGCGCGTTCCACTGCGCGGTATCGAAGCGAAAAGGTTCATGATGCTGGGCTTGAACGGGCTTGCGGCAAAGCCTCCACTCGGCGCGGAAAGGCTCAAACCATGTCCACGTGTTTATCGGCCCAAACAGGCGCCTGAGCT
>DNHA01000148.1:0-4426 GCA_003486025.1 Micrococcaceae bacterium
GAAGCCGCTACCGATAAAACCGCACCGCAACGCAAGATGCTCGCGGCGCTTTGGCGTGAGTCGCCCATCAGTACGCTCAAATCTGACGAAAAATTAGCCACGATGGCCAGTCTGCTCCATGTAGATCCCTCCGGGAAGTCCTTCGCCGGAGCGCTAATCCGCCGCAGCGGCTTGGCACCGGCCGACTGGTTGGCCCGCTATCTAGATGCTTATCTGGTGCCNNATCATGCCGCATGGCGAGAACGTAATTATGGTGTTGGAAAACGGTGCGACCAAGAAGGTCCTGCTGAAGGATCTGGGAGAAGAGATTGCGATTCTCTCCGATCGTGTGGAGCTTCCAGAGGAAATCCGTCGGGTACGCACCGGAGGAGATCCGGTGCTGTCGGTATTCACCGATGTCTTCGACTCCTTCTTCCGTTTCCTTGCCCCCTTGCTGGACACCGAGGGACTCCTGGCAGAGGGGGAATTCTGGACTATTGTTGCGGAGCGTTTATTGGAGTACCGGGCGCAGCATCCGCAGTTCGCGCAGCGCTTTGATGAGGTGGGTTTGTTTGCCCCAAGCTTCCCGCTGTCTTGTTTGAACCGACTACAGCTTCGCAATAATCAGCAGATGNNGATCTCACGGATCAATCCGGCGGCCTGCTCTACGCCGGTGATTTGGATAATCCGTTGGCTGGGGCGCTTTCCCCGGTTTAGCAGATGCAGGAAAATGCTCGCGTCGTTAGGCATGCGCCGAGCGACGCGAGCTTTGTGCTTAACTTTGCAGCCATCTTGCTGAACAGTGTTCAATGATTGAAGAATTGCCTGTACAGTGAAGTCAGACATTCTTGAACACTGTTCAATTGGAGATTTCTCATGGACATTATGACCGCATCAAAACGCATCCCCGTTGACCCTTTTGCCCTGACCTCAAGGATCAGCGCCGGACACCGGCTGACCGTCGCCGAGGCCCGCCTGATCATCTCGACCACTGATGAGCAGACACTGACATTGGTGTCCGCAGCAGGCCGCCTTCGCCGAAAGCACTTCGCCAATACCGTCAAGGTGAACTACTTGGTCAACCTCAAATCCGGCTTATGCCCCGAGGATTGCGCCTACTGTTCACAGCGTCTGGGGTCCAAAGCGGAAATCTTGAAATACACCTGGCTCAAACCCGAGGAAGCGGTCCGCCAAGCGGGGCTTGGCATTGCCGGCGGTGCCTCGCGGGTCTGCCTCGTGGCCTCGGGCAAGGGCCCCACGGACCGCGACGTCACTCGAGTCTCCACCATGATCGACCAGCTCAAAACCGAGCATCCCCAGATCGAAGTCTGCGCATGCCTCGGCATCCTTAAGGACGGGCAGGCCGCAGAGCTTAAACAGGCCGGAGCCGATGCCTATAACCACAACCTGAACACCGCGCAATCCCTCTACCCCCAGATCTGCAGCACCCACAGTTACCAAGAGCGCGTGGATACCGTCGAGCAAGCCAAGAGCGCCGGGCTATCCCCCTGCTCCGGGCTGATTGTGGGAATGGGTGAAAGCACCGACCAGCTCATCGAGGCCGTCTTCGCGCTGCGCGACCTGAACTCGGATTCAATCCCGGTCAACTTCCTCATGCCTTTTGACGGAACTCCCCTAGAAGGCACGTGGAATCTCAGTCCGCTCGCATGCCTGCGCATCCTTGCGCTGGTTCGACTAGCCTGTCCGGACAAGGAGCTGCGTATCGCTGCTGGCAGGGAAATGCACTTGCGTTCGATGCAAGCTACAGCCCTAGAGGTAGCCAACTCAATCTTCTTGGGCGACTACCTGACCAGCGAAGGCCAAGATGCCCGCACCGACCTGGCAATGATCTCCGATGCCGGATTTGTAGTGCTCGGGCAGCAAAGCCAGGATTCGGCGCAGATCGCCCACACGCTGCATGAAGCTGCTGACTTTGCTTCCCGCCAGCACGATGATGCCGGCAATGCCGGGTCCACCGGGTGCGCAGGATCCTGCTGTTCCGGTGCGGCCGCCGGTTGCGGCACCGGCAAGGCCGAGCCGGTACTGCGCCGTCGCGGCGCCGGAACCCTTGAAATTCCCAACGCGTGATGGTGAAGCAAGAAAGCCTGCTCACCCGTAAAGTCGCGGTGTTCTACCCTCCCTTGGCCGCACCAGATTCAGTGGCACATTAAAGGTCGCCGCGGTCCATTGCTGCTAGCTGATCAACCCGCCGGTTCCCAAGGAATAATGATCGGAAACTACTCGTTGGGTCAAGTATGAAGAACATCGGATTTCTGTCCTTTGGACACTGGACTGATCACCCACAGTCAGGAACTCGCACTGCCTCGGATGCGCTGCTGCAAGCCATAGATCTTTCGGTCGCCGCTGAGGAGCTCGGAGCGGATGGCGCGTATTTCCGAGTGCATCACTTCGCTCAGCAATACGCTTCCCCATTCCCGCTGCTCGCCGCAATTGGTGCACGCACTAGCCGCATTGAAATCGGTACCGGTGTGATCGATATGCGCTACGAAAACCCGTTGTATATGGCTGAGGACGCCGGCTCCGCAGACCTCATCTCCAATCGCCGGCTACAGCTAGGCATCAGCCGCGGTTCACCGGAGCAGGTAATTGACGGTTGGCGCCACTTCGGTTTTGAACCGCGTGATGGTGAGTCGGACGCAGAGATGGGACGTCGTCATACTGAACGGCTCCTTGAAGTACTTTCCGGTGAAGGGTTTGCCCAGCCTAGCCCGAAGCCAATGTTCCCCAATCCCCCGGGACTGCTACGCATCGAGCCATATTCGGAAGGATTACGCGAACGCATCTGGTGGGGGTCCGGCTCTAATTCCACCGCGGTGTGGGCCGCGAAACTCGGTATGAATTTGCAAAGCTCCACGCTCAAGGACGACGAATCTGGCAAGCCGTTCCATGTTCAGCAGGCCGAGCAGATTGAACTGTACCGCCAGGCATGGAAGGAAGCCGGCCACCAGCGCGAACCACGCGTCTCGGTTAGCAGAAGCATTTTTGCACTCACCGATGAACGCGACTGGCAGTACTTCGGGCGTGACCGATACAGCTCGGACCAAGTTGGCAACATTGATGCGAAAACTCGCGCGGTCTTCGGCAAGTCCTACGCTGGAGAACCCGATGAACTGGCCGCGAAGCTGGCTGAAGACGAGGCCATTGCCGCGGCAGATACGTTGCTGCTCACCGTTCCCAATCAGTTGGGCGTTGACTATAACGCGCACGTCATCGAATCGATCTTGAAACATGTCGCTCCGCTGCTGGGCTGGCGGTAGACCACGCTTTTTGTTAGCCGACCTAAGAGAACACATTAAATCGTTACGTGTTCTGTCGCTGGCAATAAGGCTGGTGAGACCTAGGCCACTAAGCTGTTGTTAGTGCGCTTGGAATTCAAGCGTGCTCAGATCATTCACCATTTCGAATGGTTCCCACAAAACTTTAGTTAATACAAAAACCTGATGCAGGGAGAATTTAATGGGTAAGCAACTGAACATCGCGTTCATCAAGGCCAGCTGGCACGCAGATATCGTCGACCAGGCCTTGGCCGGGTTTAAGTCAGATATGGATGCTTCGGGCAAGGAGTACACCATCGACGTAGTCACGGTGCCTGGTGCCTACGAAATGCCGTTGCAGGCTAAGCGACTTGCACAGTCGGAAAAATATGATGCCGTGGTAGCTGCCGCGCTCGTGGTTGATGGCGGAATCTACCGCCATGATTTTGTCGCCCAGGCAGTTGTCGATGGGCTGATGCGCGTGCAGCTGGACACCAACGTGCCGACTTTCTCGGTGAGCTTGACCCCGCATCATTTCCACTCCAGCGATGAACACGAAAAGTTCTACTTCGAGCATTTCATCCAGAAGGGTGCCGAAGCCGCACGAGCGGTACGAACGATCGCAGCACTGTCCGAGTAGTTCGCTTATCTGTTGTGCACTAATGAAGGAAGGTCGCAACGGTGGCAAATCACCGTTCCGGCCTTCCTTCGTTGCTGTATTTCAGTTGCAGGCAGTGACTCAGCTGTTGGAGTACACAACTTTCAAGGCCTCGTGCAGGCCCCGGCGGCGATTGAGCGGACCGGGACCGGCCAGACGCAGAGGCGCCGTGTCATCGAGTGCCTCCCAGAATCCCTCGGTGGGCATCGAGGCCGGCGGCATGATGAACCAGCAATAGGTGTAGGGGTCGATCTGAACATTCGCTTCAGAGTCTGCTTGTGCCGGGGAAGTCTCACGTGGCCGGCGGTAAACAGCATTTGGAACACCTAATTCCAAGATGCAGGCAATGGTCCGGAACCCTAGCGATGTACGGGGTACTTCAACGACGCCAACCGGTGGCTCCGCAATGGGAACAGCTTCCCAATCGATGATAGTCATCGCTCCTCCTTGAGTGTGACTCGGGTCAAAAGACCCCGAACTGACAGGGTATCCAAATTCTGGGATTCCCAATATT
>DNHA01000148.1:4476-4757 GCA_003486025.1 Micrococcaceae bacterium
AGCACGACAGCACCGTGCCTGTCTGCGCCGCGGAGTGTGCGGAAAGCAGCCGCTGCGGATTCGAGGGCTGCTGCTATTCTTCGTCACCAACTGATTCGAGTACGTTTTCAGATAATGGACTCGCCATCCATAAGACGATGTCCAGCACGCGCAGTAAAGAAAGATGAGGCTGTCCAGCAAGATCGCGAAAGCGCCTCAATTTGGCAACCAACTCAGGACCCTGCCCGTGGGGGCCGTGGAACGCATTGTGCCATTTGGACCACTGTGAGCCAGAACCGGTC
>DNHA01000199.1:0-1772 GCA_003486025.1 Micrococcaceae bacterium
GACCTGCGCCACTAGGTTATTCAGCTTATCCATGCCTACTCCAGATGAGGCCCTCCGGCTTGGCGCATCACTGAATCAAAAATCACTTGATATGCGCCTCCAGCACACGTTGCACATCGCTCAAATCGCGGGCAGACACCTTGGCCCCAAAAAAGCTGGCGTCGTCTGCATCAACAAGATGACCATCGAAACTCATAATCAATGAGTTATCTGAAACAGTCATGTAAAGAGCGTCAAAGCAGTACGGCCTCAACCCACCTTCGTCCGGCCGTTTCATCAGCGTAACAAAATCGCTTTGCACCAACTCATTGTAATCAACCGGACGGCACATCCCCACTGGAGCGTAAATGTCATGTATTACCGGAGAAGGCGTGGAAGAAAAGTCCCGGGCGGACGCGAGCTTCCCTGGAAACACACTAACCACCGATAAAGAACCAGACTTATCATCTTCCCAAGCAACCCAACCAATGTTGTCGTGAGAAGTGCATTTGCAGTCACACACCACCAATTTTGCTGACGAATTCTGGCCATTAGCAACAGCTATTTCCCCATCGGGACAGAGGTTCTGCGACGCCGTAATGTGCGGCTTATCATTAAAACAAGCCATATCCGCGCAATCACCCTTACCCTTTGCAACCGAAGGAACAGGGTCGACGTCTGCGATGCGAGCACACGACACACTAAAGGAAGAAAGGAAGAGAAAAATAAATGGAATAACCTTATATGTCACAGACATGATTCGCCGCATCCTTCGAGACCAAACCAAAATTCGCATTATCGCGCTCTGCTGTATATCCGCCAAAACTAACCCGATGTGCCCTTCCCGTCACTATTCCCATACGACGACTCGTCGCATCTGCCACCCACCTTGATGACGCAGTCAAACCTCGTTCCTGGACAGCGATAGTAAGAAGCTCTTTTTGCGAACCTGGCTTCTCCTGCAAAAACCGGGCCTTTATCTTGCCCAATGTGTCGCGGGATCTTAAGCCTCCCTGCTGAACCGCAAGATCATACAACGCTACATATGTAAGTACTTCCACTTTTTTCATCAACTCAGGAGCAATCGCCCTCAGATCACGTATCGATTGATGAACAAAGACTTTGTAATCATCCGTCGCAGCGGACAGCTGAATTTTCCGGAACGTTTCATTTTCAGAAATTTTTCTGAATACAGTCCGCCAAGCCCTATTGTCGTTTCTTTGAATCCCTCGAGCCCAACGTAACTGAGCGCCCTGATCCGAGTTCGTAAGGGCATCACTTAGAACTGTGTAGTTCGCTTCCTGCGGGAAGCACGCACTGAACCCCGACGGATCACTCTGTCGCATCCGACTCAACAGTGGCCCTAGAGTATTTTGACCGAAATTCCATTGAATTAGACCGAACGATGTACCTTGACCGTCGAAATCTCCAGCCAGAGCGCCATAATCCAACTCCGTGCGCCCTTCAAATCCAGTACTTACTCTTAATGCCAAAACCAGAGCATCAGACTCCTTGATGCAGCCACCACTACCACCGCCATTCAAAGAAAAGAAATTTGAAATTATTCCGATCGGGTTAATATGAAATACACTGGGGCCTCCCAAGGACTTTAAATCCCCAAGCACATCATCCCACCACTGCAAGTTTTTTATACGTATCTTTTCCGCCAGCCAATCGGAGCCCTTTGCATCAAGCATCATATGATCAAGCTCATCCCACTTCGTAATCTCGCCACCCCACTCGCTCTCATAGTTAACTATTAAGTGCTGCAGGTGGCGTGAAAGGAGAGGCGG
>DNHA01000199.1:1807-3349 GCA_003486025.1 Micrococcaceae bacterium
TTGAGCGCGACGAAGCTCCTCTAAAGTGAGGTTCCCATCTCCATCAAGATCTAGAGCCTTGTACATCCGCTTGTGCAGCGTACTCCCCCAGACTTTATCAGCGCGCATTTTATGCTCTGACTTTTCGCCGATCAACGACAGACCTTTCGTGTACAGGCCCCACGCAAATTGATCCGCATTAGTCCATGATCTTTCTTCAACGAATTCAAACCCCGGCCATGCCCAAGGCGAGCTCCACTCCACCAATGGATGCCCCTTCTCGCAAACCCAGCCCACAGCATCTCTTAGGGCGGCTACTCTCCACCAACGAGTTCCATCTGGCCCAACCGCTTTGTCACCAGATTGAGATGAATCAAGCTCCGCCTGCGTTATTACTCTCTGCACGGTGCTTGCGGAGCTCTTCTTAGAAGCCAGATCAAGCGGGAACTTACTCCAGGCTGGAAGATCTTGAAGCAAAACCCTCTCCGTTCGCGCTGTCACAGGAATACTTACAGCCTCTACCCAAAGTGAATCAATCGCCGGAGCGAAGACCTCACGATTTGGGTAGCCGCGCCCAATATGAGGATCTTCGGTTCGTTCGCCATTCGCGCCGACGTACCATCCCGAGAACAATGGACCGTCTTTTCCATAGCGCTTTGTTTTGCTGTCAAATGGATCGAGCGAAGCCTTCGTGACTATTACCGCGCTCATCCGCTTAACTTCAGCCCAAACCCCCTGCCCCTCTTTTAAGACAGTCAGCAAATCACCGACCTTAAGCACGACATCTGCCGCGGCCGTTTGCACCAACTGAGTGCCAACCTTTAGGACCAGAGTAGTCTTTTCCTCTTGCGGCAGCCGGGCTGCATATGCTCGACATCTACCGACAAATCCAGGCAGGTCCCCGGTGGAGAACACTTCCAAATGAAGCTGAGAATTGAGCCCCGCAGTGGGGGCGGCACGCGCCAGTTCAAACCCCTGATACTCTCCGACCTGGCCCAGTATTGTTCCGGCTTTGATGGCGTGTGGCTCCTTAAGAACAACCACTGCATCCATCGGATCGGCTTTATCGAAAATAGATTTCATTTTCTCCAAGTATACCCACCCTTCCCCAGCCGCACTATCAACAGCATCACCGACGACCGCTGGAAGTACGTCACCAACAATCAACTCGCTAATCTTCCCCCAACGTGAATTGTGCTTTCCAACCTTTTGCATCTCTCCGAACCGCACTTGGGCACCTTTAGGCAGGAGGCCCAGCAATTTTCCGTTTGGACTACTTCGGATATTGAGCCCTGCGCGTAATTCAGGACTCACCGGCAGTTCTGCATGCTCACCCGTAGGCGATGAAAGCAATCCAAAACCTGGAGAAGGTAAGTCGTCAGCCGAGTAATCCAAAGGCCTAGTCTCAATCCGAGAATCACCCCCATTAACACTGGGCAACCTATTGAATTCAAAGCGAGGCAACTCCACTTCTTTTTTTGGTTCGCTTTGATGATCCTCAGCAGCTTCCTCAGACACCTCGTAGCGGGCAGAACCGAGCCAATACGCGGGCCTTGGGATGCT
>DNHA01000095.1:0-1874 GCA_003486025.1 Micrococcaceae bacterium
TGAATATCCCAGGGCACCGGGTGATGTCGCCCCTGGCAGCCGGGCTCGTAGCTATGGAAATTTCCAGGGCCGATGGTTCGATGGCTGCCGCGGCCGCGGTGCAAGGCGGACTGGTACTGCGCAGTCTGGTGCTCTTTGGCAGCGCCGAACAACAGGAGCAGTACCTCGAAGCGCTGGCTACCGGAGAAATACTGGGCGGTTTTGCACTCTCCGAGCCCGGACATGGCTCCGATTCGGTGGGCTTAGCCACCTCGGCACGCCGTGAAGGTGACCGGTGGGTTCTGAACGGGCATAAAAAGTGGATTGGCAACGGCGCTGCCGGAGGGATCACCATTGTCTGGGCGCGAGACAAGGCAGATTCGCAGGTCAAAGGCTTCATCGTTGACCAGCAAACACCAGGATATTGTGCTGAAGTCATCGGCGGCAAAGGGGTGCTGCGTGCCATCGACCAAGCCGAAATATCGCTGCAGAACGTGACGGTAGGACCCGAGGCCCTGCTGCCAGGGGTGAGGTCGTTCAAGGACGTTTCCCGTGCCTTGGTGGACACGCGGGTGAATGTTGGCTGGTCCGCTTTAGGTCACGCGCTGAGCATGTTCGAGGCCTGCCTGCATTACGCAAAAAGCCGCACCCAATTTGGCAAACCCTTGGGCGCACATCAAATGGTTCAGGAACGGCTGGCACAAATGTTGGCGGAACTGACAAATATGCAGCTCCAATGCCGGGCCGTGGCCCACGCGCAGGCGGCCAACAGCTTGCGTCCCACCCAGGCGTCGCTGCTGAAGTACCACAACACCCGTGCCGCCAGGCGCATCGCCGCGACAGCCCGGGACCTGCTCGGTGGCAATGGGATCCTCTTGGAAAACCATGTGATTCGTCATCTGGGTGATATAGAGGCGCTGCACACCTATGAGGGCACCGAATCCATCCAGGCTCTCATTCTTGGCCGTGATCTCACCGGGTTTAGCGCCTTCAGCTAGAGCGTTAGTTTGTCGCTGACCCGGTAGCGAGTCGCACTGAATCCAGCCAACGGTCCAGCGCCTGCGCCAAAATCTCCGGCTGGTCAATGTGCACGTTATGTCCTGGGTGCTCTAATTCAAGAAATGAAGCGTTCGGGTACCGTTCAAGCAGCGCCTTAGCATCCTTAAACCCCACGATATGGTCTTGCATTCCGCAGGCGATGAGTACCGGCATCGTCCACACGTGCTTGCGGTCCACCGGCAAGGTGTCCAAATAATAGCATTGCGAGAGGTGCGCCATCGCCCGCAGATCTGCGCTGAGCACTCCGGGCAGCACGTGTCTTTCAAATTGTTCCCAGTTGGCTCGTGTTTGAATCACCGAGGTCTGCGCATAGTGGCCGGCATTGATGTTGCCCAGCTCTTCAAGCAGCACTTCGTCCTCGTGGACGATGCTGCGCGCCGGAAGGTTGCGCTCTTCGGGTGCAGGCCGGATGACCGGAGCGAGCAGGACCATGCCGAGAATTTGTTTTCCAAAGCGATCGGCCATCTCCTGGGCCAGCAAACCGCCGAGCGAATTGCCAATCAGCGCAAAAGGCTCTGTTCCGAGCTGGTCTTTGAGCAATGCTTGCAGCCAGTTTGCATATTCTGGTAGCCCCGCGCGCCCGGGCAACGCCGGCGTGCCGCCAGAGCCGGGCAGGTCAACATAGATGCGTTGCAGGTTTCCGGGCCGCGCCAATTGATCATCAAGCGCCAAAAGAATTCGATGATCCACGCCATTGCCGTGCACCATGACCACCGGCAGGCCGCTGCCGTGAACTGCGGCGATGCCTTCGGGAAGCGATTGTTCGTCGGGTTGTGCGGGTTTCATACTCGTCCTTTGTCGGGTTCCAGTGCTGTGAAACGTACTTGGCGGGCTAC
>DNHA01000095.1:1903-4220 GCA_003486025.1 Micrococcaceae bacterium
TGGCCCACCACGTAGCTGAGCATGATCCAAAATGAATGAGCCGGCATCTCGATGCCGGCAAAGGAACGCAGCGCAATGAGCGCATCGGAGATGAAGAAGATCGCGCCACCGGCTCCGGCGAGCGCGCCCAGACCGGTTGATAGCACAGCCATCAGCGTTAAGGCCGCACCGTAAATCACCACGGGGATTAGCAACGACCCCGCATGCGGAGCACAAACGATCACCAGCCATGCGAAGGCGAACAGATACGGGATCACCCACCAGGGCCGATAGAGCACCGAGTGGCGCCAATAGGTTCGCAGCGCCAGCAAATAGCACAGCTGCGCGAGCAAAAAGCAGCCAACCATCGTCAGAAAAGCCGGGTCGCCGGTCATGAACCTCGGGATCGTATCGCCCAACCAGGAACATCCCAACGCCAGCAGCACCCAGCGCACCAAGATGCTTCGCGGACGCCGTGTGGCAAGAAGCAAAACCGCGGCCAGTGCCGGCATCAACAAGATTTGCGTGGCATCCGCAAGCGGGCCGTCCGTGGCAATCAGCTGCGCAGTCAAATGAATGATGCTGACGGCGCCGAGCACGAGCGCGCTACCAACAACGCGGGTGTCACCTGCCAGATGGGTTTTCATATGTCCTATCCCGTCGACAGGCATCTACCGTGGCCGTCGATGGGTTCGAGACTATCCGTTCATGCGACGTTGGGCAACGAAGATAAATTGCCTCCCAGGCCTGTCCGGGGCGTCGCGTACCTCGCGGATGTCGAACCCGGCCGAATCCAGAGTCGCTTCAATCTGCTCACGGCGTCGATAACGCAGCGTGGATTCAGAAATCAGANNAGGACCTCGCGCACTTCGAATCCGGCCGCATCCAGCGTCGCTTCAATATGCTCACGGTTTCGATAACGAAGCGTGGATTCGGAGATCATTTCGGTTTCGTCTTCGAAGCGGAAGGTTTCGCGAAAGCGCAGAAGTTCGTTGTCGTAACCATGCACCTGAACCCAGGTGGTCACCGCTCCTTGCCCGGCAACGACGGTCGTTTCACGAGTTAGTTGCTCGGTCCATTGTTCCCACGCCCGCACTTCTGGTCGCCGTGTTTCAAAGATCAGCGTTCCTCCGGGTTTCAGCGCCAGTGCAATGCGCTGCAGAGTATTTTGCCATTGCGCATCATCGGTGAAGACCATAGCAACGTTTGCGGTCATTACCGCCGCATCAAAATCCCCGGTTGGCAGATCGTGCACCGTACCGTGCACCCAGTGGACGCGCGCTGCCTCAGGTTTTTCCCGTGCCACGACTAAGGAAGCACCGGCAGGGTCAACCCCGGTCACTTCGAATCCTGCCCCGGCCAGGATGCAAGCGAAGGTTCCAGTTCCACACCCGAGATCCAAAATTTTGTGGGCGTCTATTGCTGTGATCAGTTGTGTATAGATCTCCAGATCACTACGGTCTGGATCAAGCGGGTCATAGAGTCGAGCAAGTAGCTCGTCATTGAAGTTTGCGTCCACTACCGGTTCATTAGTCATCATTACCGCCACCAGCCACTGGGAGCACACAAAATTCGTTTCCAGAGGGGTCTTGATAGACCCGCCATGCTAGCTCTCCCCAGTTTGGGTGCAGCTCCCGACCGCCGCGAGCCACGATTTCTTCGGCAATGACCTGCGCGTCATCACCTGATTCCAAACGCATATCCAAGTGCATCCGGTTTTTGGCCGGTCCTTTTGGTTCTGATTCCGGGTGCAATTCCAGCAGCGGTCCATGCCCGCTCCGGTGCCGTAAGGAACCGGGCTGCCCGGCAAAGCTTTGGTTCCACCCGGTGAGCCAAGCCCAG
The DNA here is from genome assembly GCA_003486025.1 of Micrococcaceae bacterium. GTDB lineage: Bacteria > Actinomycetota > Actinomycetes > Actinomycetales > Micrococcaceae > Glutamicibacter. Next base: position 3,725 of record DNHA01000095.1, read on the forward strand.
AACTGCGCATCGCGGGAGACATCGGCCGAATCCAGCGGCAGCGCGGCGATGGGACCCGTCGAAGAATACGGGCGGTTTTCCAGCACGCAAAACGCATTTCCCCCGGGATCTGCCCATACGGTCCCTGAAACGTCGTGCTGCCTAATGCCCCCGCGCCGCGCCCCGAGCTTTACTGCCTGAGCGGCTCTTTGCGATTGCTCGGGCCCACCAAGTAGATCCAAATGCAACCGGACCGGTTCGCCGGGTGCTTCGGCAACACGTTGAAAGCACAGATCCAGTGTGGGTCCGCCGGGGATTTCCAGACGAGTTTCAAACCCTTGAGCCTCTTCGCCCAAGAATTTGCAGCCTAATAGCTCTTGCCAGAATCGCCCCTGAGTGTGCGGGTCTACAGAATCGAAAACAATGTTTTCCAGATACATGTGCCCAGCCTACCGGCAAGCTGAAATACGGCTCGGGCAGAACCAGGCTCAGCCAGAGGTGTAGTCTCGTCTTCCCC
>DNHA01000157.1:0-5371 GCA_003486025.1 Micrococcaceae bacterium
GTCGGTTCCCAAACGACTGCCGATACGGTTGGTCGGCGCGGCGAACGCATGGAGCCCACCGAGGAACGCGCTGTCGCCGTAGATTTTTCTGCGAGCACCAGCCCAGCCCGACAAACGCACGGTCCCGCACTGCTCTCGATTTAGGGCTTCCAACTGAAGAAAACAAAAAAAGGCGGCGCCCGAGGGCGCCGCCTTACTTCCATTCAACGGCTTGGAGAGAGTAAGCCGTGGATCAGAAACGCTGCTGGTACTTCATGTACATGTAACGGCCGATGTCGAAGCCACCGTAGTAGGTGAAGCTGCTGTTCGGCTGGCTGTACATGATCGGACCCTGATGGTCGAACACATTGTTCACGCCCATCGACACCGTGCCATTCCACGGCAGCACATAACGCACCTGGATATCGTGGAACGTGTTCGAACCCACCTTGTTGATGCCCTGCTGGCCCGTATAGGCCGAGCTGAAGCCCGGATTGCTGCACTCCGTCGTGTAAGCGCAGTTCTCCTTCATGCTGGAGTAGTAACGCGCCGTCCAGCCGAGGCCGAAGTTGCCGTACTGATAGTCCAGATTGAGGTTCGAACGCACGCGGAAGTTGCCTTCCCAGCCCGTGTACTGACGCACCGGCGTGGTGTCGACGTTGTCGTTCTTGCGCTCCAGGTAATCCACGTACGTGGTGTTCCAGGAGACCGCGAACTTGCCGATCGCCAGCTCCGGCAGACGGTAACGGACCGACAGGTCATAGCCGGCCGTTTCCTGGTAGCCCGCGTTCAACAGCGTGCGGTCCAGACCGTTGACCTGACCGATGGTGCGGCCCGACCTGGCACGGGTGAAGCGGTCGCATGCGGCATCCACACCCAGCACGTAGCACTGGTTGAGCATGTCCGTGGCCGACTCACCGACGATCACGTCGTTGATGCGGATCTTCCACCAGTCCAGGCTCAGGTCCAGGCCCGAGACGAACTCCGGGCTGTAGACCACGCCCACGGTCCAGGTCTTGGCGGTTTCCGGCTTCAGTGCGGCGTTGGAGCCCGAGCTGAAGTCCGTGCCACCCTGCTGGCCCGGTACCGTCGCGGCGGTGCCGTCAGCGGCGAGCTGGCGGAAGTTGGCCGGGACCCCGTTGGCCAGGCAGCGCGCCAGGACCTGCGGGTTGTTGGCAGCCGCGCCGAAGCTGGTGTCGCACGGATCGGTGTACGAATCGCGCGTGCTGGTGGTGCCGCCGTACAGATCTTCCACGGTCGGTGCACGGAAGCCGGTGCCGTAGGTGGCGCGCACCAGCAGGCTGTCGATCGGCTTCCACTTCAGGCCGAACTTGGTGTTCGTGGTCGAGCCGAAGTTGTTGTAGTCCGAATAGCGACCGGCCATGTCCAGCGACAGTTCGCGGGCGAAGGCCATGTCGGCCAGCAGCGGGACCTGCAGTTCCAGGTAGACCTCGTTGAGCGAGTAGTCGCCCTGGGTCGGCTGGCCGGTGGTGCCGGCGATCTGGCCCTTCTGGACCATCAGGTCCGGCGAGTAGCTGGCTTCTTCACTGCGGTGCTCCACGCCCAGTGCACCCAGGATGTCACCGGCCGGCAGGCTGAACAGCGAGCCGGAGATGTTCGCGCTGGCCACCTTGGTGGTGCTCTGCATCTTGTCGGTGAAGCGGGTGAACAGGAAGTCCTGCACGTCCTGGTTGCTCAGCGAGCCCGGGCCGGTATAGCCCATCGGGGCCAGCGGGTTCCACGGGGTGCAGCCGGCAATCACGTTGCCGACGCTACCGCAATGGGCGACGTTGTTGGCATCCAGGAACGACGGGCCGACCGACTGGTTCACGTTCGGCTGGTACATGCTGCCCGTGCCGATGCGCTCGCCTTCATTGCGGTTGTACATGTAGCTGACGTTCCAGTCCCAGTAACGCGAACCGGTTTCGAAGCTGCCTTCCAGGCCCAGGCTGGCGCGCTTGGTGGTCAGGCTGTTGTTGGTCGCACGCGGGAACTCCTCGGTGCGGTGCGAGAACAGCACGTCCTTGCCCCAGTGGTTGAACGCGCTGTCCTTGGACAGGGCCGCGCGCGCACCGCTGTTGGCCTGCGCCTGGGACACCGAGTACGGGTAGCCGGCCAGCTGCTTGAGCGACTCGCGCTCGCTGTACAGCACGTCGGTGACCACGCGCAGATCGTCGGTGATCTGGAAACCGCCGTTGGCGAAGACCGACTTGCGTTCCAGCGCCGAGAGCAACGTCATGTTGGTCTTGGTGTTGGCGTAGGTGTCCGGATCACGCGGCTTGAAGTTCTCCTTCTTCGACGGATCGCCGCCCGGGCCGACGCTGAGCACCTTGCCGTCCACGGTGACCGAGCCGGTGTCCGGGAACAGCTTGCCGGCGACCATGTTCAGCACCGTGGACTTGCCGGCGCCGTTGGAACCGATGACGGTGACAAATTCGCCCGAGCCCAGCGACAGGTTGATGTCGCGCAGCGCCTTGCGCTCATTGACAGTTCCGGGGAAGAACGTCCGTGACAGGTTGGAAATTTCAAGCATTGCTGCGCACCTCTTCGCGGATCGGCTCGGCGTCCGAGTCCTTGCGTTTGAAGTTTTTCATAATTTTCTGGAAGCCCTTCCACTTGGGAAGCAGCAGCGCCACGACCACCAGCACCGCGGAAATCAGCTTCATGTCGTTGACCTCCAGGCCGGCGACCAGCGCAAACTGGATGACCAGGCGGTAGATGACCGCGCCGAAGACGACGGCCACCGCGGCCAGCCAGATGTAGCGCTGGGTGAAAATTGCCTGGCCGACGATCACCGAGGCCAGCCCAATGAGGATCACGCCGATGCCCATGCCCACGTCGGCGAAGCCCTGGTACTGGGCGATCACCGCGCCGGAGAGCGCCACAAAACCGTTGGACAGTGCCAGACCGAGGATCTTCTGGTTGTCGGTGGAGACTCCGAAGGAGCGGATCATCTCGTGGTTGTCACCGGTGGCGCGCATGGCCATGCCCATCTCGGTGTGCAGGAACCAGACGATCGCTGCCACAAAGAGCAGCGCGACGGCGAAAAGGATCAGCACCGAGCTGGCGGAGCCGAGAATTCCGGCCGTCCGCATCGGGCTGATCAAAGTGTCTTCGCCCAGCAGCGGCGTATTTGCCTTGCCCATAATGCGCAGGTTGATCGAATACAGCGCGATCATCGTCAGAATACCGGCAAGCAGGCCGTCGATCTTGCCCTTGGTGTGCAGCAGACCGGTGATTGCCCCGGCGGCCATGCCGGCGAGGAAGGCCAGCGCGGTGGCCAGCCATGGATTCATTCCGTTCACGATGCCTACCGCGGCGACCGCGGCACCGGTGGTGAAGCTGCCGTCGACGGTAAGGTCCGGGAAGTCCAGAATGCGGAACGTCAGATATACCCCGAGCGCCATCAACGCGTAAATCAGCCCGAGTTCAACCGCTGTGATCATGTGTGGATCCTTGAGTGGTAAGAAAGTTCATAGGTCACGAAGAAGGCGAGGCGTTAATTTCTCGCGCCTCGCCTCATTCGATGCTGGGTAGTGCTAGACCCTAGTAGGTTTCGATCGCCTGGTCCTTGAGCTCCGCTGGGAATTCAAGGCCGATCTTCTTCGCTGCGGTCTCGTTGAGGTACAGGTCAACCTCGGTCAACGTCTCTACCGGCATGGCGGCAGGTTCCGCTTCACCCTTGAGGATCTTGTCAGCCATCTGTGCGGTCTGCACGCCGAGCTTCTCGTAGTTGATGCCGAAGGTGGCGGTAGCGCCACGCTTGACCGAATCACCATCGGCGGCGATCAACGGGATCTTCTTGTTCTGCGCGGTCTGCAGCAGGCCTTCCAGCGCGGAGACTACCGCGTTGTCGGTCGGTACGTAGAACGCGTCGACGTCCAGCGAGTTAGCGGCCTGCTGTACTTCCGAGGGAGCGGAGATTGCCGACTCTTCGATGCTCAGGCCCAGCTCTGCGGCCGCATCCTTGGCCCACTGGACCTGGACGGCGGAGTTCGCTTCGCACGAGGAGTAGACGATGCCGACCTTCTTGGCGTCCGGGGAGATCTGCTTGAGCAGTTCGAGCTGCTCCTTGACCGGGTTCTTGTCCGAGGTGCCGGTGACATTTGCGCCCGGTGCCTCGTTGGAAGCTACCAGCTTCGCATCCACCGGATCGGTGACGGCGGAGAAGAGCACCGGAATGCTGGTGATCGACTGGGCCGCGGCCTGGGCCGAAGGGGTGGCGATCGCGAGGACGAGATCGATATCTGAATCCGAGGCGAGCTTGCCGACGATCGAGGCGTTGGTGGCCTGGTCGCCCTGGGCGTTGTTGTCGTCGTAGGAAATCTTGTCGCCGGTGTACCCAGCTTCTTCCATGCCCTTTTTGAAGCCCTTGGTCACTGCGTCCAGCGACGGGTGCGAGACGTACTGGATGGTGCCGATCTTGACCGGACCGTCCGCTGCGGCGCCGCCGTTGCCTGAGGTTTCATCCCCGGTGCTGCCGCCGCAAGCGGTCAGTGCCAGCGCGCCGGAGGCGGCCAGTGCAACAAGTTTCAAAGCGGTGAAGCTCTTCATGGTGTTCCTTTCAACAAGTTCCCGTATGCGAGTGGTGTCCCCATGCCCGGCCGGTTCGGTTCCCAGCCCGTCAGCGACGACGAGCCGGAGCGGGAACTGCCCGAACCACGTGCAGGTGATTACCCACGATCTTACATGTGAACGACCTCACCTAGGCTTCAAACCCGAGCCGTGCAAAGACGTTTAACCCCGCAACCGGCCGCTTAGCGGCACAACTGCACGATTTGCGCCGATCCGCAGGCAAATCCGTATCTCCAGTGGCGAAGCTGGAGGCCGGACACTGGACGGAATGAAAAATTGACAGCCCCCGGAATGTGACACAAATCAACGGATCATCCCCCGGGCGCCGGCTGCGCACCCGGGGTCCGGCCAGAAGTCGGCGTTGCCCGGCCGCGGGCCATAGAATGGGCTCATCATGGCCATCAGCATTTCTTATCCCGAAGCCCTTCCGGTATCCGCGCGTCGCGAGGACATCATCGAGACGATCCGCGCGAACCAGGTGGTGATCATCGCCGGCGAGACCGGGTCCGGCAAAACCACGCAGCTGCCCAAGATGCTGCTGGAACTCGGGCTGGCGCAGCGCGGCATGATCGGGCACACCCAGCCGCGCCGCCTCGCCGCACGCACCGTGGCCGAGCGCATCGCCGAGGAGCTGGGCACCAAGATCGGCGACGAGGTGGGCTTCCATGTGCGTTTCACCGGGGAAGTCTCCCGCCAAACGCAGCTGAAGGTGATGACCGACGGCATCCTGCTGGCCGAAATCCAGCGCGACAAGCTGCTCAAGAAGTATTCTGCGATCATCATCGATGAGGCGCACGAACGCAGCCTGAACATCGAC
>DNHA01000157.1:5410-5620 GCA_003486025.1 Micrococcaceae bacterium
CTCATCATCACCTCCGCGACCATCGACCCGGAGCGCTTCGCCACGCACTTCGGCACGCGCCTGGACTCCGGCGAGGTTCAGCCGGCGCCCATCATCGAGGTGTCCGGGCGTACCTTCCCGGTCGAAATCCGCTACCGCCCGCTCCAGGCGTCCACCGAGGACTTATCCGATCAGGACGCCGAGTCGCTCGAAGATGACCGCGACCCGCTG
>DNHA01000046.1:0-3595 GCA_003486025.1 Micrococcaceae bacterium
AGGCGGTGAAGCGGTCATGGAACTCACCCATGTCGATCTGGATGAGGGAATCATCATCGCCGAAGAGGAATCCGGCCAGAGCCTTGGACAGCTCAGTTTTACCGACACCGGTTGGACCGGCGAAGATGAACGAGCCGCCTGGGCGGTTTGGATCCTTCAGACCTGCACGGGTACGACGGATCGCCTGGCTAATCACCTTGATTGCCGAATCCTGGCCGATCACACGCTTGTGCAGTTCGTCTTCCATGTTCATCAGACGCGTGGACTCTTCCTCGGTCAGCTTCACCACTGGGATACCTGTGGAGTTAGCCAGAACCTCGGCAATGAGTTCCTCGGTGACCTCGGAGATTTCGTCGAGGTCGCCATTGCGCCAGGACTTTTCCTTCTCGTTGCGGGCCTCGATGAGCTTGGATTCCTTATCGCGCAAAGATGCGGCACCTTCGAAGTCCTGCGCGTCAATCGCAGCTTCCTTCTCCAGTCGCACGGTGGCGATTTCCTCGTCCATTTCCTTCAGCGCAGGCGGTGCGGTCATGCGCTGGATGCGCAGCCGGGCACCGGCCTCGTCGATCAGGTCCACAGCCTTATCTGGCAGGAAACGGTCCGAGATGTAACGGTGCGCCAGCGTGGCAGCGGCCTGCAGTGCACCGTCGGTGATGGTCACGCGGTGGTGCGCTTCGTAGCGGTCACGCAGGCCACGCAGAATCTGCGTGGTCAGCTCAACCGTTGGCTCCTTGACCTGAATCGGCTGGAAACGGCGTTCAAGCGCCGCATCCTTCTCGATGTTCTTGCGGTACTCATCCAAGGTGGTGGCACCGACGGTCTGCAGCTCGCCACGAGCCAGCATCGGCTTGAGGATCGAGGCAGCATCGATAGCGCCCTCGGCGGCACCTGCACCGACGAGGGTGTGAATCTCGTCGATGAACAAGATGATGTCGCCGCGGGTACGGATTTCCTTGAGCACCTTCTTCAGGCGCTCTTCGAAGTCACCGCGGTAACGCGAGCCGGCCACCAGTGAACCGAGGTCCAAGGTGTACAGCTGCTTATCCTTGATGGTTTCCGGGACGTCGCCGCGCACGATCGCCTGGGCCAGGCCCTCGACTACCGCGGTCTTACCGACGCCTGGCTCACCAATGAGTACCGGGTTGTTCTTGGTGCGACGCGAGAGGACCTGCATCACGCGTTCCATCTCGTGTTCGCGACCGATCACCGGGTCCAGCTTGCCTTCGCGGGCTGCTGCGGTGAGGTTGCGACCGAACTGGTCCAGTACTGCAGAACCCGCAGGAGTCCCCTCGGACTGTCCGCCAGAGCTAACACCAGCCGAAGCGGTGTCCTTGCTTCCCTGGTAGCCCGAGAGCAGCTGGATGACCTGCTGGCGCACGCGACCGAGGTCGGCACCCAGCTTCACCAGCACCTGGGCTGCGACACCCTCGCCTTCGCGGATCAAGCCGAGCAGAATGTGCTCGGTTCCAATGTAGTTATGTCCCAGCTGCAACGCTTCGCGTAGCGAAAGCTCCAAAACTTTTTTGGCGCGTGGAGTGAAGGGGATATGGCCGGACGGGGCTTGCTGGCCCTTACCGATAATCTCCTGCACCTGCTCACGCACGGCACCCAACGAAATATTCAGTGATTCGAGCGCCTTGGCGGCGACCCCATCACCTTCGTGGATAAGACCGAGCAGCAGGTGCTCGGTGCCGATGTAGTTGTGGTTGAGCATGCGCGCCTCTTCTTGGGCGAGCACGACAACTCGACGGGCACGGTCAGTAAATCTCTCAAACATCTTCGGCACACTCCTTGCTTACCAATAGTTCGATGCTACGCACCAGACGGCCACAATGCTCCCTTGTTCGCCATAGGGATAACCGGAAGGCGTAGATTTCTCCACAATTGAATGGCATACCAATATTTGGTGCGCTAATTAGTCCATTAATTTTCCGGCTTCTTTCATCAAACCTGAACATTCATTGGTGCACCAAATAAATGACCGTGATGTACTCGTGATACAAGCAAAGGGGCCGAAGTATCTTTCGATACTTCGGCCCCTTTGAGAGACTTATTGAACACCAAGTAAATTACTTGGCGCGACCTCGGCCACCCTTACGCATTGCTGCGTTATAGGCATCCACAACATCAGCATTCAAACGCCCGCGAGCGTTGACCTTGATGTTGTTTTCTTTGGCCCATGCGCGAATTGCAGGGGCTTCACTCGTGCTGCTCTGCTTGGCTGAACGAGCAGCATCGATATATGGCTCTAAGGCCGCACGGAATTCGTCGGCGTGCTCCGTATTCAAATCCATTTCGAAGTGCTGGCCAGCAACACTAAACGAAATGGACTCAACAGCTTCGCTACCATCAATGTCGTCAATCAGGGCAATCTGAACCTGACGTGCCATTATTCTTTTTCCTCCATGCGTGGATTTGCTGAACTAAGCTCCAAAGAACTCAAAGTTCATTGCAGAAATCAAGTATAGTCAAAATTCGCAATAAATCCGAACGCAACAAAGAATTAAGGGGGAATTACTAGGTTTATCCTATTTCCCTGGCGTTCCAGATTCCGAATTACCACGATCCATGAATTTAGCCTCGGCCTCAGCCTGGGCCTTGCGTTCATTTCTGTCTGCGTTTGTAAGAGCTTTCATCACGTACCAGAAAATGAGCGCCAAACCGATAGTTGGAACAATAGCCTCTACATATGGCATGGGCTTTAAGCCTCCGGCTTGAGTAGTGGGAACAAAATGGTTTCGCGAATACCTAGATCGGTAAAGAGCATCACTAGGCGGTCAATACCCAAGCCGATACCGCCCATCGGTGGGGCACCATATTCCAGCGCACGTAGGAAGTCTTCATCAAGCTGANNGTCGCCGCCGGCAGCCATCAGCGACTGTTCGGTGAGGCGTTCGCGCTGGATGACCGGGTCAATGAGCTCGGAGAATGCGGTTCCGCGCTCCATGCCACCAATAATCAGGTCCCAGGCTTCGATCACGCCTGGCTTCGAACGGTGCGGACGAGCCAGTGGCTGTGCCAGCGGCGGGTAATCACACACAAAGGTCGGGTCGATCAAGTTCGGCTCCACGATCTCACCGAAGAGTTCGATAACCAGTTTCTGCGCACTCCACGACGGATCAATCTTAACTTCGTGCTTTGCGGCGACTTCGCGTAGTACCGAGGCATCAGTATCCGGGGTGATTTCCACACCTACGGCTTCAGAGAGTCCCGGGTAGACGCTCAGCCAGCGCCACTCACCGTCAAGGTTGATGGTTCCCTTGGCGGTCTCCAAGGTCCGGCCAGCGCCGATGGCGTCCGCCGCATTGAGGATGATCTCCTGCATGCGCTGCGCCATCACATACTGATCTGCATAGGCTTCATAGCATTCGAGCATCGTGAACTCTGGCGAGTGCGTGGAATCCACACCCTCGTTGCGGAAGATTCGGCCAATTTCGAAGACTCGATCCACGCCGCCGACCACAGCGCGCTTCAGGTATAGCTCAAGCGCGATGCGCATGGTCATTTCCTGATCAAAAGCGTTCAGATGGGTCTTGAACGGGCGGGCCGAGGCACCGCCGTGCACCAGCTGCAGCATCGGGGTTTCCACCTCGAC
>DNHA01000046.1:3677-5358 GCA_003486025.1 Micrococcaceae bacterium
CGCACGATCAAATCTGCATAACGCTGACGCACACGCGTTTCTTCGTTCAAGTCTGCGTGCAGCACTGGAAGCGGGCGTAAGGCCTTGGAAGCCATTTCAAAGCCCTCGGCCATGACCGAAAGTTCGCCTCGGCGCGAGGAAATTACCTCTCCGGTGATAAACACGTGGTCTCCCAGGTCCACCAGGGACTTCCACTGGGCTAAGCGCTCCTCGCCGACGTTGGCCAGCGAGAGCATTACCTGCAGACGAGTTCCGGCACCCTTGGGGCCGCCCTCCTGCAAGGTGGCGAAGCAAAGCTTGCCGGTATTGCGCATAAAAACAATACGCCCTGCAACGCCGACGCGCTGACCGGTCGCTTGGTCCGGCTCCAGATCTGGGAACAGTTCACGGACCTGCTGCAAAGTATGAGTGCGTGCCACCCCAACCGGGAAGGCTTCCTCGCCGTTTGCCAGCAGGGCGTTGCGCTTATCGATGCGGACCTGACGCTGGTCGTTCGGATCGGTGCTATCTACGGAATTATTTTGGGAAGTCACAATAGTCCATTCTACGTGTCATTTATTGCTCTGTGGCCGGATCATGATGCGACTTACATGGTGATCTTGATGCCTTAACGAAAACAAGGTGCGGGGATCACTCCCCGCACCTTGTTTCGGTACTACCAGATAGTTACGCGGTCAGCCGGGTCTAGCCACATTCCGTCGCCTGGCTTCGTGTCAAAAGCCTCGTGGAAGGCTGCCAAGTTTTTTGGCACCTGGTTACAGCGGAATTCGCCCGGAGCGTGGGGGTCGGTGGTTACCCGGACAACCGCGGTTTCCGGACGGATCAGCGTACGCCAGCATTCTGCCCACGCGTAGAAGAAGCGCTGATCACCGGTAACACCGTCGATCACCTCATCTTCTGCGATACCCCGGGCTGCCAGCTCTAGCTTGTATGCCTGGTACGCGATGCCTAGCCCACCGAGGTCACCAATGTTTTCACCGAGCGTCAGCTGGCCGTTGACCTGGTGATCTGGCGCTTCCGTGGGGCTCAGCGCGTTGTACTGCTCGATGAGCTTTCCGGTGAGCTTTTCAAAAGCGGCTCGGTCTTCTTCCGTCCACCAGTTTGTGAGCTGGCCGGTGCCGTCATACTGCGAGCCTTGATCGTCAAAGCCGTGGCCGATTTCGTGTCCAATGACCGCGCCGATGGCACCGAAGTTGGAAGCGATGTCGCGATCTTTGTCGAAGAATGGCAGACGCAGGATGGCCGCCGGGAAGGCGATCTCGTTGAGCAGCGGGTGGTAGTAAGCGTTGACCGTCTGCGGGTACATGAACCACAGCTCGCGATCCACTCCGTCATCGATCTTCTTTAGCTCACGCTTAAATTCGAATTCGTTGGCAGCTGCAAGATTGGCGATGACGTCCAACGGGTCCGTCGCGATCGAAGAGTAGTCGATCCATTCGTCGGGGTACCCGATCTTCGGCCGGAACATCGACAGCTTTTCCAGCGCCTTCTCAATCGTTGCAGCACCCATCCACGGCAGATTGGAGATAGAAATGCGATAGGCCTCTGTCAGTCTCTCAACCAAGGCATCCATCGCGGTCTTAGCTTCGTGCGGGAAGTGCTTGGCTACGTAAAGTTGACCGATGTCTTCACCAACGCCACCCTCGGTGAACGAAACTCCGCGCTTCCAGCGTTCCTTGAG
>DNHA01000264.1:0-2983 GCA_003486025.1 Micrococcaceae bacterium
CGCCAGCCTGCCAGGATCACATTGCCCAGCGCGAGGAAGATCCCTACTTCCAGCCATGTTCCTGCACCCAGCATCAGGAAGCTTGCCTTCCCCTGTGCGGCCACCGGGTTGAGCAGCAACACCACATAGCCCAGGGTCATCACCGCAAGCACCACCGACGCAGCAAAGTGGATGAGGTGTTCTCTTGTGGGCGGAAGCTGGCGTTTGCTTCGAAGCGTGGAAAGCAGCCACAGGGCAAAGAGGGGCAGCCATAAACCCACCACCCAGGCCAAGTTCAAGGATTCGAACGCCGAGGCAACGCGTCCAGCGCCTGGCGCGCCCTCCGGCTGCGGCGCAAACCCGGTCAGCAGCTGCTGCAGGGCGCGTCCGGCAAAACCGCCGAAGACCAGAACGCCTAGCCAGCGGGTCAGGTCCAACACCAGGTGCCAGCAGCGCTGCGTTTCGTTGCGGAAAGCAAGGGTCAGCCCGACAATGGCTACCGCCAGAGCTGGCAGCACCCGCCAAGCGAATTGTTCGCTGGCCGCTACCGCGAGCATGCGCCAGCAGCACGATGGCGACGGCTTCAATTTTTCCGCGATGATGCAGGGCAGGCAGCGAAAATACCTGCAGCAAGGCAATGAGCAGTACTGCATACCACCACGGCACCTGCGGCTGCGCGGCCTGTGCCAGGGCCACCAGCACCGAGCCGGCGACCAGCACCCACAGGACCATGCGATCGATTCGCCACCAGCTGGCAGGAACCGAGAAAAGCTGCCGGTAGCCACGGGCGAAGTGCGTCACTGCCAGGGCTTGGCCGGCCCAGAGCACAGCGCCGAGCGCCCAGGTAACGTGCGCTTCCAGCCCCAGATAATTGCCGGCAGCAAAAACCAGCAGCATGAAAGTCACTCGCGCCGCATACAGCCGATACAAGCGGAACTGCCCAATGAGCACAATCGTCAGCAGCAAGTGCGCGGTCACCAAGAAGAAGACCCAGAGAAGATCACGTGGAGTCAATGAGGAATACATGATCAATGCCAGGCCGAGCACCAGCAGCGGCAGAAGCTGCCCGGTGGCAAAGACTGCCGAATAGAACAGCGAGGAGCGGACCTTTTCACTGCGCACGGCCAGCACCAGCAGAACCACCGAGAGCACCAGCAAGAAGAGCAGATAGAACAAGATGCCGCGTTGCACCGTGGCTGCGCAGGCCATGGTGGTGGAGACCAACACGAAGACTGCAATCCACGCAAGTACCCGCGAACGCAACTGGATCGTGGCAAAACCGACGGCGAGCGTGCCAATGACCGAGAAGATCAGCCACACCACCGGGACGGAGAGCGAGAGTGTCTGATAGGTGGCGATGGCCGAGAGCGGCAGCAAGGCCAAGCCGGTTCCGGCAAATGCACTCGCAGCCGGTTTGAGGTTTTCCTTGGCCGCATGCACATAGAGCCCCACGGAGTAGAACGCCGCGGCAAGCACAAACAGGGCGATAAGTTTTGGAAGCGGTGGCAACGCGAAGCTGAGGAAGAGTGCTGCGGCGGCCACGATGAGCAGGGCCGCGACGTACAGGGTGACGTTGATATTGCGCAGTTCTCGTTCGCGTGCGGTGAGGACCTTGACCGGACGTGCTGGAGCTACCGGAGCAGCAGGCTTCAGCGTTGGCGGAGCGGAAGCTTCTGCGCGTGGACCTTGCATCGGATCATTCGATCGTGTCCACGCGGGTTGCGGCTGAGCGGTGGGCGATGCCTTGCTGGCAGCCGCTTGCTTGGCTGCTTCGCGCGCGGCGTAGCTGGTGGCTGCGTCATAGCCCTCTTGCCAGGCCTGCTGTTTTGCTTGGGCACCGGCGGAGTGCTTCTTTGCCCCGGCACGATATCCAATGAAAAAGCTTAACGCCACGAGCAAGACCACTACGATGAACCAGAACATGCTGCGCCCTTAAACTCGATGAGCCCGCCGCGGGATATCCGCTCATCTAATTAGACCACTGTCTAGATATACTTGCGAGGTTTGACGCGTGGTTAAACAAAAAGATCTCCACTGCTTCGGAAGGAAGCAGTGGAGATCTTTTATGTCAGACCAGTCGGTCTAGATCATTAGTAGCGAACTACTTGGTGATCTTGGTGACCTTGCCCGAACCAACGGTGCGGCCGCCTTCACGAATAGCGAAGCCGAGGCCTTCCTCCATAGCGATTGGCTGAATCAGCTCAACCGACATTTCGGTGTTGTCGCCAGGCATAACCATCTCGGTGCCTTCTGGCAACGTGATGACGCCGGTGACGTCGGTGGTGCGGAAGTAGAACTGCGGACGGTAGTTCGAGTAGAACGGGTTGTGACGTCCGCCTTCGTCCTTCGACAGGATGTAGACGTTAGCTTCGAAGCCGGTGTGTGGGGTGATCGAGCCTGGGGCTACGACAACCTGTCCACGCTCAACATCGTCGCGCTTCAGACCGCGAAGCAGCAGGCCACAGTTCTCGCCGGCCCATGCTTCGTCAAGCTGCTTGTGGAACATCTCGATACCGGTAACGGTGGTCTTCTGGATCGGACGGATGCCGACGATCTCGACCTCCGAGTTGATCTTCAGGGTGCCACGCTCGGCGCGACCGGTTACAACGGTACCGCGGCCGGTGATGGTGAAGACGTCTTCAATTGGCATCAGGAATGGCTTGTCGCGATCACGAACTGGGTTCGGGATGTAGGTATCGACAGCATCCATCAGATCCTCGATGGACTTGGTCCATACTGGATCGCCTTCCAGAGCCTTCAGGCCCGAAACGCGTACCACTGGAGCGTCATCGCCATCGAAGCCCTGCGAGGAAAGAAGTTCACGAACTTCCATCTCGACGAGCTCCAGGAGCTCCTCGTCCTCAACCATGTCCGACTTGTTCAGTGCGACCATCAAGGTTGGAACACCAACCTGGCGGGCCAGCAGAACGTGCTCGCGGGTCTGAGCCATTGGGCCGTCAGTAGCGGCAACCACGAGGATTGCGCCGTCCATCTGAGCAGCACC
>DNHA01000264.1:3052-3245 GCA_003486025.1 Micrococcaceae bacterium
GTCAACGTGTGCGTAGTGACGGCTCGGGGTCTGGTACTCAACGTGCGAGATATTGATGGTAATACCGCGCTGGCGCTCTTCTGGAGCCGAGTCAACCGACGCGAAGTCGCGCTGCTCGTTGACATCTGGGTACTTGTCAGCAAGTACCTTGGAGATGGCAGCGGTCAACGTGGTCTTACCGTGGTCAACGTGA
>DNHA01000366.1 GCA_003486025.1 Micrococcaceae bacterium
CTAGTCAACATTAAACTTTTCGACAACCCTTGCAACCTTCTCCCTAATGGTAGATTGCACTAGCAACAATGACTACAGGACCGCCACGGCTGGAGGGAACGCCATGCATACGTCCCGATGGTCAATCACGTTCACATGTAACTCAAAGCCAGCACGGGCGCCATAGGCAAAGTAATGCAATGACTAGGACGAGATTACGGGGACCTGTTCAACTGCAAGCACCAACGAACCGACAAACCATGGGTCAGTCGCTACAAAGCAAGCAGGCGACGTCCTCCCGGCCTGAGTAGAGGTCGGGTTTAGAGTCCGGTTTTGATCTGACCCACCCCCGATTATCGGTGCATTTGAAAGTGGAAAATCCGGCGTTCTACGACTCCTGGGAATTCGCTTGAGCCCCTTGTTTCAGGGTAACTTTCTCAGGGGTTTCCCATCCTAGTGCACTGTGGGACCGTTCCTCGTTATAGAAGCGCCGCCACCCTTCGATCTTGCTCCGTGCGTCAGCCAGTGACAAGAACAAATGCTCATTCAGGCACTCCCGCCGAAGGCGGCCGTTGAAGCTTTCTACCAGCGCGTTGTCGGTCGGCGTGCCGCGTCGGGAAAAATCCGGCTCCACGGCGCTCTTATAAGCCCAGCGATCCATTCCCTTTCCGGCGAACTCGCTACCGTTGTCCACCTTTATTGCGTCTGGCGCTCCTCGCTGGGCCGCCAGCCTTGTCATTGCCTCGGCCACATGTTCCCCGCGCAGTGACTGGTCCACGACAATGGCCAAGCACTCATGAATCAAGTGATCGACCACGGTCAGCATCCGGAAGCGACGACCGTCAAACAGTGCATCGCTGACGAAGTCCATCCCCCAAAGTGCATTGGGAGCAACAGCAACCTCTCTCGTCTGACGCCTGCGTGCACTTCTACTACGCCGAGGCCGGCAATGCCTCAAAGAAAGGTTTTCCTCCTTGTAAATCCGACGGATCCGTTTGTGGTTTTCACGCCATCCTTCTCGGCGCAGAACCACGAACACGCGCTCGCAACCGCAGGGCGCCGACTTGATCTGATCTCACGCATGCGCATTCATACCGCCTGGGTGTCCCTTGCCTTTCCCTTGTATGAAAAGCTTGAATACGACAACATCACTATCTGCAGTGCTCGCCGCATGCTGACCCCAAAGCGCTCTTGCAACCGGCAAACCCAGGTGCGTCGCGGGGCAGGCCTTAGAGCTTTTTTGTGACCACCTCCTGTAACATGGTTTTGTCCAGACTGAGATCTGCAACCAGTTGCTTGAGGTTGCGATTTTCCTCTTCCAGCAGCTATAAACGTTTCAATTCCGAAGGGCCAAGCCCGCCGTACTTCTTTCGCCATACGTAGAAGGTGGCCTCGGCAATACCCATTTTCCTGCAGATCTCGCCCACTACCGTTCCCAGCTCCGCCTACTTCAGCGCGTAGGCAATTTGCTCCTCGGTGAAACGCGACTTCTTCATGCCTGAATCCTCTTTTGTCACGGGGCCCAATGCTGCCGAATTCTCTACTTTAGTTTGCACCAGTTTTCTCGGGTTGGGTCACTATCAGCTCTAGCAGACCGCAAGATTGAGAACAGAAAGATCATGAACAAACTGTTCAACCTCATCACCTGGAACATCAACGAGCAGCGCCTTCAGGTCATTCCCCCTCAAACTATTCATGATCAACTCTCTCTGCCTTACTTCAAAATTTACATCCCACCCGCCAGACAACACCAAAACGATCAGGTTCCACATTACGTCCTCAAGAGGGTCTTCAAAACCGAATTCAAATGTGTACATAACCCGAGCGACAATTTGATCATGAGTTTGGCGACGAACCAAGCCGCTATCTCGACAAAAATCAAAATAAGCCCCCAAAGCCAAATCCTTCATTTCAGAGTAAGTAATACGTTCATCACTTTGATATTTCATGGCCTATCTCATTTTTTTGTCGGTTTAATATTGTACCCGCCATTATCGAGAATAGTGATATCGATACCGGGATACTTCTGCTTGCACTGAGAAATTATTCCAGAGCAACTTGCACATGGAGAGCGCTCTGTAAGCAAGTAAATCGTTCCTGACGCAGATCTATTTTCACCCAACTGCTGCGCAACCGCGTTTAGAATTTTGGCCTCTGAGTCAACGTTACGAAGCAAATCGATAGGATTAGCGCCTCCGGTAGCAACTTTAAAGCTGGGGAAAATTTCTGGCCCGAGCCCCACAAAGCCAGCCAATTGCTGAGTACTATTTGGCAAGTCTATCTGACTCGATGCCGCCATCGTGCGCTGAATGCCGGGAATCTCGATCTGCGCCACACCGAAGTTCCCGCCGGTTTTAGCGGACCCTGGCAGCGTTGCGCGGAGATTTGCAACCTGCTGAGTTAAAGCGGCTTGCGTGTAGCTAGCTCTAGAGGCTGCGCTCGCGGCAATCTCCGCATTAACCGCGCTATTCGCAATTAATGCTTCCGTAGCAACGGGCGCTAACTGCGTCAAGCCATAGACCAATTCTGCCGTACCCGGCGATAGTCCAAGAGCTTGGAAAGCCGCCCCCCCCAACGTGGATACGGGCTTTCCTGAGACCATTGTGGTATAGCCACTACTCGCGTTATCCGCACCACTAGCCACAACATACGTAACCCCGAAACAACCTATGACCGAGCCGCAGGCTGGTGCAGCAGCTAGCCCCGCCGCAGCCTGTGTCGCGCCGGCCACCATTTGCAACCCACCCAGGGTGCGGGTTCCCATGAATTTCCGCGATGACCAATCGAAGAACGCATCAGTAGACGTGTACTCAAAGAGTTTCCCAACTGTCCCACCACCTACACCCGCTGTGTATAGATATACTGATTGCACTTGATCCTGAAGCCACAGCCGGTCCGAAAGCGCTTCCGGACGGTTACCTGCTGTCTCCACCATTGACCAGAAAGTGTGATCTGAACTACCCACCGAATACTCAGCGGAACATCTCGTTAAAGCGCAAGCAGCTGCAAGCAACTGTGCTTCGCGCATAGGATCACCGTTAGCTAGTTCCTTGATTCTCGCGCTTTCCACATGAGTCA
Source organism: Micrococcaceae bacterium (assembly GCA_003486025.1). Taxonomy (GTDB): domain Bacteria; phylum Actinomycetota; class Actinomycetes; order Actinomycetales; family Micrococcaceae; genus Glutamicibacter. The sequence goes on from DNHA01000366.1 coordinate 3,058, forward strand.
ACTGTCGGTTATTGGCGTCCTCATTAAATGCAGCTGCCGCACCAGTCCCGCCTGCTGCAGAGCCAATAGCCGTCGCCAACGCAGCGCCAAACACTTCTTTCAACCCGGCGGGG
>DNHA01000277.1:0-1036 GCA_003486025.1 Micrococcaceae bacterium
GCGCGGTCCACAGCTGTGCTCCGTGCAAGACGGTGGATTCTTCGCACAAGAACTCCGAATGCGTAATGCCATAACCGGCAGTCATCAAGTTCACTTCACCGGGACGTACTATCGCTTGATTCCCGGCAGAATCGATGTGCTCAATTTCTCCGGTGAACAACCAAGAAACTGTCTGCAGCCCGGTGTGCGGATGGCGCGGAACACTCATGCCGCCGGTGAGCGAAACATCATCCGGACCGTAATGATCGAGGAAACACCAAGCGCCAATCAAGCTCCGCTGACGCTGGGGCAGCGTACGGAATACTGTCATAGCACGTGGGCCACCCAAGGGAACCGGGCGGGGTTCTAGGGTCTGTACCTCTAGCTGCGCGTCAAGATTACTGCAGTCAATTTCCGCGGGGGCCGGTTCGAGATTGCTCATAAGCTAAGACTAGGCAGGTTGTTTCATTCGTGCCACCCATAACGCGGTGGTTCCCACCCAGGCGCCCACCGCAACCCAGATGAGAATTTGTCCCAAGGCAAAGAGGGCGGTGAAGTCCGGAATGGACCCCACTGAAAGGCAAGCTGTCGACAGCATGCCCAGCGGGAACACGATGGCCCATAATCCGGTCTCGTAGCTGACTGGATGCCGGTGCATCACATGTCGCCAGATCCCAAAAATTATCAGCAGCGGGATGAACCACAATCCGATAGACAACAACGCCAACGTAGTGAAAGCGATGTTTGCCTGTAGCCATTGAGGAATTGCACCACTATTTGCCAAGCCTAGAAGCTGCGAACCAGTCAGTACGCTGATCGCGGTGGCGCCCATGAAGATCCAATAAGTGGGGGAGAGTGTTTCGGCTCGATTTGGGTAGCGAATCATGCGCACCGTCACGAGTGTCGCGGTCAGCAAGTAAAGCGCGCAGCCCAACAACCAGATACCTAAGGACAGCATCGGTGTCCACGATCCGAGGTAGGTGTGGTGCGCCAGGCCGCCGGCCACCGACTGTGTAGCAACAACCCAGAGAAACCATGAACCGTTGGCAAGTGTCAG
>DNHA01000277.1:1061-2766 GCA_003486025.1 Micrococcaceae bacterium
GGCAGGAATGGCATAAGTGGACGCCACCCACAGAAGCGCACCAAAAATCATGGCTGTCAGTGCGGCGCCTGGCATATTCAAAACTGCCAAACCCAAGGCCAAGACGTTGGCTGCCGCGACGATGGTGAAAAAACCGAAACCCACGGCAGGGTTCAAGATATCCAGCAGCATCGCGGCTGGATGCCGTACCGCACGCATCGTCAGCACCCCCAGCAAGCAAAGGAACATGACGAGGGCGATCAAACAAAATACTTGCCCCAATGCGATAAACCCAGACAGAACCAAGCCCAAACCAATGATGCCGGTGGCCATGACGCTGGAAAAAACCGAGGGAGCAAGAGCGGTAACCCAATGTGAGAAGCGCGGCCGTATGCCATCCAGTTTCCGGTTCACCTGTTGCTCCTCAAAGTCTTCGGTCTCGAATTTGAGGGTAGCGCGAGCGGGGCTTGGTATCCAAGCCACGTCTCAGGTTGCTGGCGTACGATCTTAAGGAAGGTACCGGGATGAGCTCAAGGAGAACTAAACATCGTGGACACTACCAATCTTCGTCGTGATGATCTGCTTAAGCTCGAACGGCAATTATGTTTCGGTTTAGCTGTCGCCTCGCGCGCGGTGATTTCAGCCTATAAGCCCGTGCTTGACCCGATGGGACTGACCCACCCGCAGTATTTAGTCATGCTGGCCTTATGGGAGCACGGTCCGATGGGAGCTCGTGAACTCAGTGAAAAGCTGCATTTGGATCCGGGCACTCTCACTCCGTTGGTGAAACGGCTTGAAAAAGCCGGGTTGCTTGAGCGTCGCAAGAATCCTCGGGACGAACGCGCAATTCTGATTGAAATTACGGCGCAGGGCAGCGCATTGCGCGAGCACGCACTAGACGTTCCTAGCGAGATGATGCAGCGACTGAATCTCAGCGAAGAAAAGGTTGTTGAGCTGTGTGAGATTCTCGGCTCGGTAGTGAATGCGGGAAATTCTGCGCCGAGGGAGTGACCTAAAATATAGTTGGTGCACCAAGTAATAGCGTAGACTTGAAGCACTGACGTAGCCCGCCTAGGCGCACCGACAAGCATGAGGTTTACACCATGGACGAGTCACCACTTCCCATCATCAGAGATACCACCGGACTAAGTCTGGGGTACCGCGCTCTTTGGCGTCTGAAGTTTCTAGGCCTGAGCATCTTCGGCCCAGCCGAACGCTCGGTAGCCACCAGTCCGCGCGAACGCATCAAGTGGGATCGGGCCATGATGGTGTTGCACGCGCATCAGGTCGCCGGAACGCAGCCTGATGAACAGACCATCTACACCGCCAACCGCATGGAATCGCGCCGTCCCAAACAGTAGGCAGTCGACTCCTTCGAAGGACCACGGTAAAATCTGAATATGCAGGAAATGACCGAACTTGTACTATCCCGGCAATTCACCGCACCGCGCAGCGCGGTGTGGGCGGCTTTTGTTGAGCCAGAAATTATCGCCCAATGGTGGGGCCCGCAAGGGTGGACCGTGCAAGATGGTTCGGTGATCCTTGAGCCGAAAGTCGGCGGACGCCACGAACTGACCATGGAGCAGCGGGATAACCCCGAAGCGCAGGTGCCGCTCAAGGCAGTGGTCACCGTCTTTGATGAACATATTTGTCTGGCCAGTGCCGACGGCCCTCATGAGATGACCTTGGACCTGGTGATCCACACCAAGGTGGACTTCAAAGAATT
>DNHA01000277.1:2884-3831 GCA_003486025.1 Micrococcaceae bacterium
TGTCCGAATACTTCTAAGTGGGGCTTCGAGACTAGGTAACTGCGCACGGAGGCAATGCGCGCCGTTTTAGCTGCCCCGGTAAAGCGCAGTACATGGCTAAAGGCAGCAGAGATATCTTGTTCGTTGGTGACGTTTCCGTCCGTGCTGCCCTCACGTCCGTGAGTCAGTACGCTTTTGAATTCCAAGGACTTCGTTTCTCTGGAAGTGCTCACCCACTGGCATAGCGAATCGATTCCGTGCAACGTCCCAAAACCCACGATTTCCCATTCAACATCCTCGCTTACCCACCGTTTCAGATGGTTCACGTCCTTGCTGTGCAAGGCCACGATCACCTCTTGGATGATTTGATGCCGTGGGGCGTTACCGCAATTCTGCTGATAACTGATCTGTAAGTTTGAACGTTCGGCTGACATGTTTTCACTCACCTGGCTTCGGACATAAATGGTTTGTCCCACTATAGCCACCACTTTGAGACGAAGAGGCAGAGCCTTAACCGCGACCGATAAATGGCATGCCGGCAGCGGTGATAGTTAATTGATTGACCGACACGGTCAGTGGACTATTGGCGAGGAAAGCTACCGCATCCGCCGCCTGCTGCAAAGCGAATGTTGGTTCGACTTTGAGCGAGCCATCGGCTTGCAAGGCACCATGGGAAGTGCCTAGCTCATTCATGATGTCGCTTGCGGTATTGCCAATATCTATTTGAGAAGCGCAAATGTTAAACGGCCGGCCATCTAGCTCGATCGATTTTGTGAGCCCGGTAATGGCATGTTTGGTGACCGCATAGGCCACCGACCGCGGCCTAGGCACCTGCGCAGAGATGGACCCGTTATTGATGACGCGGCCACCGCCATGGTCTTTCATGTAGGTAAAGGCCTCACGGGCACAATTTATCGCACCGGTGAGGTTGACCTGGCAGACTCTGTCCCAATCGTCCTCGTGCAATT
>DNHA01000323.1:0-239 GCA_003486025.1 Micrococcaceae bacterium
GCTGAACGCGCTGGCTCCGGACGGGAAGCCTCAGGCGGCGCTGCGGAACGCGGTGATTGCGGGCGCGCAGGAGCGTTGGGCGCAACCTCAGCGTTCGGAGCCTGTACGTTGTTGGCTACTGCTGGGGTGGACGCCGGTGTTGGCCGGCGTTCACCTTTTGGGGAACCACCACCGGCGGCTGCCGACCCGCCCTCGGTCAGGACAACCTCGATCTGTTGACCTGCCACCTGGCAAAGGAT
>DNHA01000323.1:379-4916 GCA_003486025.1 Micrococcaceae bacterium
TGCTCCAAAATAGCGGGCCAGGCTCGTTGGAATCTCTGCACCGGGGTCGTGGCATTTGGCGCCTGCTGCTGTGGCGCGCTCTGCTGTTGCTGTTGCTGTGCTTGCGCTCGTTGCTGCGCTTCTGCTTGTTCGCGGGCAGCTTTTTCCTGCGCTTCGCGTTGCTCGGCGGCGGCGCGTTGCTCAGCCTGCTCACGGGCAGTCTGTTCCTCGGCTCGTCGGAGATCCTCTGGAAGCTGCTGGCTCGGAGTTGAAGATGTTGCTTGCTGTTGCTGCAATTGTTCGCTCTGAGCCTGAGCCTGAGGCTGAGCTTGCGGCTGAACCTGCGCCGGCGGTGTTTGCTGCTGAGTTGGCTGCTGACGGTTCTCAGCTGCACGGCGTGCAAACTCGGCCATGGCCGGATTCTGTTTCACATCATCGATGGAAATCCCCGTACCGAAGGAGAGATCTTCACCGTCTGCCGGGTCTGGAATCAGACTAAACGGGGCCACGCCTTCTGGGCGTGCCTCAGGAACACTCGGACCAGGCTGGACCGGAGTGGTGACCGGGTGCAGCTCTTCCTTGGGGCCCCAAGTGGCACCCCAATCGGCGGCTTCCCCGGTATTCAGCGAGCGAGCCGCATCCGGATCTAAAGGAGCGTTGATATCTGGCTCGCCCTGGGCGGCCGGAGCCTGCGGTTGGGATGCCGTGGCCTGTTCGGGCGTCAGTTCTAGGGGTGCAACAGGCTGCGGGGCCTGTGATTCGGGCCGTGCCTGAACTTTCTGCGGCGTTTGCTGCTGCGGGTTGCCAGGATGCTGCTCTGGTGCCGCTTGCTGAGGGGCAGCCGGATGCTCGGCGACAGCTGCTGTTTCTGCCCCGCCGTTGCGGCCCTTGGCTGCTGCGAGAGCTTCGCGAACAGCAGCCGCACCCTGACGCGCAGCCGCCGGAGACGGAGCCGCTGACGAAGACTGAGCTGGCATCTCGCCTTCAGGCAGTTCTGGAAGCGCGCCGCCGGAGATCGCATGGCGTTCTAGCCGGTCCAGCCGGGCAGCGAAAGCGCTCGCCGAATTTTCGGCCCCCGGGAGCATCAAGCGTGCTGCCAGTAGCTCTAGGTGCAATCGAGGCGATGTTGCCCCGTTCATCTCGCTCAGGGCCTGATTCGTTACGTCGGCCCAACGACTGAGCTCACCGGCACCGACTAGCGAGGCTTGTAAATGCAGTGACTCCAACTGATCAGCGGGAGTGCCACGTAGGATTTTCTCCAGACCTTCGGGCATTGCTTTGGCAATGATCAGGTCTCGCATGCGCTCGAGCAGGTCTTCGACGAAGCGGCGTGGATCCAAACCAGTCTGGATGATGCGGTCAATGGCTCCAAAAAGGGAAGCACCATTGCTTTCATGCAGGGAGAGGATCACCTCATCGAGCAGGGTCGAGTGGGTGTAGCCGAGTAGAGCAATCGCGGTCTCGTAGTCCACTCCGCCTTCGCGGGCACCGGCCATAAGCTGGTCGAGAACCGAGAGGGTATCGCGTACCGAACCGCCGCCGGCGCGGATTACCAGGGGCAGTACACTGTCGGCGACCACCACATTTTCGCGCTCGCAGAGCACCTTGAGGTAGGCCAAAAGAGCCTCGGGAGGCACTAAGCGGAACGGGTAATGATGGGTGCGTGAACGGATAGTGCCAATGACCTTTTCAGGTTCCGTAGTCGCAAAAATGAACTTGATATGTGCTGGTGGCTCTTCAACGATTTTCAGCAGGGCGTTGAAGCCCGCCGACGTGACCATGTGGGCCTCGTCAATAATGAAAATCTTGTAGCGGTCCCGGGTAGGCGCGAAAGTAGCACGTTCGCGCAGATCACGTGCGTCTTCCACACCGCCGTGGCTGGCCGCGTCAATTTCGATGACATCGAGAGAACCTGGACCGCCATTGGCCAGCTCCACGCAACTTGGACACGTGCCACATGGGGTTGGCGTAGGGCCCTGTTCGCAGTTCAGGCAGCGCGCCAGAATTCGGGCGCTCGTAGTTTTGCCGCAGCCGCGGGGTCCGGAAAAGAGGTAGGCATGGTTGACACGGTTCTTTTCCAAAGCCGTCATCAGTGGCGCCGTGACATGTTCCTGCCCGATAACCTCGGCGAAAGTGTCTGGACGGTATCTGCGATAAAGCGCTGTACTCACACCGGTACCCTATCGGTTGCGCGATGCCGGAGGCATCAACTGGTCGACAATAAATTCTGGTTCTACAACCCAAGGCTCGCGAGGCAAGCCATCAGGGTCAAAGGAGTCCAAAGCGGCCTGCAAAGACGTTCCGGGCAAGCCCAACGACTCTAACAAGTAGGCACGGATCTGGGCACCATTTACCCCTTTTTCGGAGAGGTCTTCGAGCGTTACTGCCCCATCGCGTTTAGCGAGTCTTTGGCCTTTGGAGTTCAACGCTAAGGGAACATGGGCGTAGGTCGGAATCGGCAGTCCGAGTAGCTGCGCCAGATACGCCTGGCGTGGGGCGGATGACAAAAGGTCGTCTCCGCGTACGACTTGGTCGATGCCGTAGGCGCCGTCGTCAACTACCACCGCAAGGTTGTAGGCAGGGGACCCGTCATTGCGTAGCAACACAAAATCATCAACGATTCCGGTATACCGGCCAAAAATTGCATCGTAAACAGTGAACTGAGCTACCTCCGCGCGCAGACGCAATGCGGCCGGGCGTTCCTTGGCTTTTTCGGCTCGTTCTTCGGAACTTAGATTTCGGCAAGTGCCTGGATAGGCGCCCGGGGCAGCATGCGGTGCACTGGCCGCTTCGGAAATATCTTTACGCGTGCAAAAGCACTCGAAGAGCAGGTCTTTGTCTCGAAGCGATTTAATCGCGTCGAGGTAGACGGGTAGACGCTCACTTTGACGTACCAACGGTGAATCGAATTCGAGGCCGATAGCGGCAAGCTCAAAAAGCTGTTGTTCTTCGGCTCCGGAGCGCACGCGGTCTAGGTCTTCAACGCGCAGTAAGCATTGGCGATCGGTGGACTTGGCGAAAAGCCAGGCAAGAATAGCCGTGCGTAAATTGCCCAAGTGGAGTTGCCCAGTCGGGCTTGGGGCGAAACGACCAACGCCCACGCGAACTCCATTCGGCTTGCTAGAAAAATAAAAGACCCCTCATGCACCTGCCAGAGCCCATCTACCCTTGCTACCTTCCGGTCCTGGGGGAGTTCAACAGGATGACACCACACGAGGGGTCATAGAAGATACTACCCGAGAGTCGGGGGTGGATAAAAATCGGCGGGCGTGCGCTTGCTCTCAACCCGGGGACGGGATTGCTAAGGTGAGCTCACCCTACTTCCGCGTCCGGCGGGTCATACCAGCCAAGGACTCTCCGTATTCGAGCAGGCAGCTCAGATGCCGGGAGCATCGGAGTCTGGTTCCGTTCAAAGTCGAAGTTCTGCACACTGGTGACACTGCCGGGAAGTTCCACCTGCAAGATTCCGTTCGGCGACCGCCAATTGACCGATCCGTCGGGCATGTACGTGGACTGCCAACCGAGCGCGTGCTTGAACATTTGATGCCGTTTGCACAATAACTGTGAATTAGTTCGGTTTGTATGTCCGCCTTTGGCCCAGTCATCAATATGATCGATTTCGCTCGATTCAGGTAGGCGGTTGCATCCGGGGAACCTGCAGTGGTTATCGCGTTCCCGCAGCAAATCTTTGAGTGCCTTGGACGGTCGATATCTACGCCTGCCCACGTCGATTACCGCACCCGACCATGGGTCGGTGAGTACTGCCATCAGCGAAGGAGCATCTTTTGCTACGCGCAAGGCGGCACCGATGCCAATCGGTCCGTATCCTTCAAGATCCGCCAACGTCCTGGATGGATCTGCGAGCATCTGCAAAGCTGGAATGGTCAACGAAACGCGAGCCTTAAGTGGTGTGCCTTCGCTGGCTGGCCAGCCGTCCAAGATGGCATCGCGGAGGATATCCGCACGACGTTGTTGTTCGTTACGCAGATCCTCTGGGTCGTCGTGGTTGCGGGCATGCCAGTTGACCGTATTGAGGATCGCCAGTGCATCCTCGGCGGGAATGCGTAGTTGGAGCACTGCCATCCCGTCGGCTTCAGGCCACCAGATGACCGAACGGGTCTCGCGGCCCCTGTCATGGCGTTCTTCGACTGGTTCTGGCAAGAAACGTTCGCGCATCTTACGCGCACGGTCTTTCACCGAGCGATCCGAGCCGGTGCGAGCAATGGGAAGCAGCACCTGTTGCAGTTGCTGGACATTGTCCGGTTCTAGATCCTGGGACTGAGCGACGATTTCGGTGGCGCTTTTGGTAGTAATGGTGCCTTGGCTCAATTCGTTGAGAGTCTCTTTACAGAGATGACGTAATCCCTCAGCCGTGAAAAGTTTGTTCTGGGTGATGCGATCGCTTAGGCGTAAGGCGCCGGCGGCTTCGGCAATAAATGAGGCTCGCACCAATGGCTCCGACTGAGGGTCTACGCCAAAGCGTTCTGCGGCTTGGGCTTGAAGCGGGTCCTCGATGAGAAATTCTTGAGTACCGGTTTGCGCCGCCTGCTTAGTGGCC
>DNHA01000344.1:0-4018 GCA_003486025.1 Micrococcaceae bacterium
GCCCATCATTTGAGCCGGAGATCGAAAGCACCGCAAGATCCAACCCGCTTAAATCCGTGGCCGGGTAGGAGGCGAAGAGCAATAGCCCGGCCAGGTCTTGATCCGCATTGGTGGACAGTTCTTGGGCGGTGCTGCTGGAGAGCACCCCACCCAGGGAGTGGCCGCCGAGTACCCAGCGATCCACCACCGGGTTATCGGTGCGGGCAGTCTCGAAGGCGCCGGAAGCGAGGAACGCGATGCCTAGCGGCTGCTTGGCGATGACCACGGTGTGGCCGTTTTCGGCCAGTGGCCGCAATACCGCCGCGTAGGCCCGGGCATCAACTCGCGCCCCTGGTTGGAAAAACACCCCGACCTCACTAGTGGCGCCGGACGGGGCCAGAACAATTTGATTGGCACGCTCAGTGACGTTCACCGTGGTGTCCGAGTGCATTGCTGCCAGCGCCGGGCCCACCGCCGTAAAAGGCGCAAGCCACCACACCAGCGCGTAAACCGCACAGCTGGCCAGCAAGCCGAGGGCGCGCAGAAAATTGAATCTGCGGGGTGTGTTCACCGGCTGGCGCCAGAAGCGCCAGGCAAGCAGGCCACTGAGCGCGAAGACGATGCCAAGCAGCAGCGGATAGGCCGGGTGGAGCGTAAAGAGAGCCGAACCGGTGGTTATCGCCGCGCCCGCGGTGGCGAGCGCACCGAGAGGAAACACGGCTCGAAGGATCCAAGAGAATATGCTGTCCGCACGCCGGGCGCCGGGACCGGGGGATGGCGGGGTACGGCGCTTAATCGGCTTTTCGGGAGTGTCCACGAGGGAAACCTTTCATCAAAAATTCTGAGATTTGTCTAACCCGGAAAGTAGAAAGTTCACCTGATCGTCAGTCCTCGATTTGACGATCGATGAAGCGGGCCATTCCGGGGACGGTGAATTGTATAGAACCGTACTCGGGTGCGTAAACTACACCTTTGGCGATAAGTCTTGAGCGGATGACGGCCAGCTTATTCGTGGATTTTCCGAGTCTGGCAGCGACCTCGCCCGTCAGCGATGCGCGTTCGCCGTCTTGAGCCATTGCTCGCAGATACTTACGCTCGGCCGGCGTGGCCCGCTGCCACCTGGCTTCGAAAAAACCATGGTCAAGGTCGAGGGTTCCAGATTTGATCGCCAATTGAGCATCCTCAAGACCAATGAATGGACCGGGTGTGTTGTCCCAAGCTGCGCGGCCGTACGTTTGGAGAAAGTAGGGGTATCCATCCGCCGCTGCCAGCAAAGCCGACAGGGCATCTTCAGTTGTCGAAGCGCCAAGCCGCCCGATGGGCACAGTGAGCGCATCAGCTGCTGATTTTTCATTCAGCTGTCCTATAGTTCGATAAAGAAAGAGCCTCTCGCCGTACGTCCTGGCCTCGGAAATCCTTCCGGGAAGATTAGGGAGCCCGGCGCCGATAAGGTAGAAAGGCCATCCTCGCTGTCCAGCGAGGTGTTGGACGGACAACAGAACAGTCAATAATTCGTCGTCGAGATCCTGCATCTCGTCAATGAAGAGGCCTAATCCAGATCTAGCCTTCCTCATTGCCATGGACAGATCCTCGACGAGCTCTTCAATATCAATGTCGAGGTTTCCCGAGTCTGCGCGGCCCTGCTTTGTCGTCACGGATGCGGAAAAGCCCGTTACCCCGAGGCTTCCAGACACATTGCTGATGCTTGACAAAGTATTTTTGAGATATGACCAGGCTGGCTTTCCGCGAAGCCGTCGTGCACCAACTTCGAGCTCGCGAGCAAGTTTCGTGCGCGTTTTGGCCTTGCCCTCCGTACCCGGTTGCGCCTCGAGCTGAACGACTAGCCAGTCGTGGCGTCTTGCATGCTCCGCGAATATATTCAGCAATACAGTTTTTCCGACCCCGCGGAGCCCGGTTAGGACCATTCCGCGATCGCCCACGGTGTTGGCCTTCGCCCTGGCCACCAGGAGGTCGAAGGCATCAATTTCACTTTGACGGCCAACAAGTTCCGGGGGTTTGACTCCGGAGCCGGGTGCGAAAGGGTTCAGTGCGGGATCCATTCCCCAAGTATATAAGGATATACAGACTAAGAACAGTTATTGTTATTAGTCTGTATATGTCGTTATCCTTGTTCGCTCAACCCTGACAGGCAGGGAGCTGGTGGATCGTTTGGGTGCCATCGATACCGATTCGAGATTCTTACCGTCAGGGGGTGAGTGGGGCTAGCACTCATGGCAACTCCACCTCACCCAAGGCATGGCACGTCCATACGACGCGCGACAGCCGTGAAGTCACACACCTCAGATCTGGACTTGCCATCGATGGTTAGTTCCACCCCTGTATTGGCGTCCGTGCAACCGCTGTACATGGGAGCAAACCACCATGCCTTTACCACTTTCTTATTTCTTTGTCTAACAACTCTCAACCCTTAGTTTGGGATGATAGTTGTAACAGGTGGTGAGTCAGGGGTCTTGATGTAGTCTCCCTTCTTCGCGAATTGGATTTTCGTATCGATGAAGGAACTAGCGAACGGTCATGGTTGCTGCGCTCGGCGGAGAACGCAACCTTCTTGGTGGCAGTGCTGCCTTCGGCGGAACGAGTCTCCGCGCGCACCATTCGTAACTCTATTGCTCATCAAGGTTCTCCGGTACGTCCCTTGTTTGTCGGCCGCACAGCCACCGACGGTGTACTTGAGCAAGCTCGGGCCGGGCAGGTTGATGTGCTCACGGAGCATCCGCTGCAGCTGATCCTCGAAGGTACAGTTTTCGCTCCTGAGGCTTTCGAGCAGGCTACTTCTAATCGGCGGACGAGCTCGCGCAGAATGGCGTGGGGGAGTTGGGCAATCGAGAGGTGTCTTTTGCTGGCTGATACGCCAATGCATCAGTCGGAGATCGCAGGGTATGCGGGTGTGAGCCAGCAGATGGTGTCGCGCGTTTGCAAAGATCTCGGACCTCTGGTCACAAGCACCATTGACGGTGTGGAAATTCAGGAACCAGTAAAGCTACTAGATCGGTGGGCGGCAACTTACTCTGGGGCGGGTGGGCAGCAATTCGGCTGGTACAGCTTGGACCCCATTGTTAAGCAAACTCTGAAAGCTGTTGAAGAGGCACGCTTGCTCGACGTGCATCCTTTGGTGAGTGGGGACGTGGCAGCTGACCGTCTGATGCCGTGGAAACTCCCTACTCGTGGTCGGATATACGTCGACAGTTCGATCGACTTAACAGGCCATGGCTTTGTCGCCGCCCCGTTAGAAGAAGCCACACTCATTACCTGCATCCCTGATGATCCAACTATTTGGCGTCTGAGTGAGATAGGAGATTTTCCCATATGCCAGGACCTAGATCTTGCCGATGCGGCTCTGGTCTACTGGGATGTCCTGAACAGCAACGACGTTGACAGCCGCGAGGCTGCGGAACAGCTCGCTGCTCTGCTCACCACGGCCCTTTCACTAGGACCGAACCGCACAAGATCTATGCCCTCGCGACGAGTACCGCTGACACCCCGATACCTGACGGCCGCATCATCCCTCGCGCGGCTCGATCGCTGCCACTTCGACGGTTTCCAACCTCGGGTGCAGATGGTCTCCGTGCTCCACCACTCCGGTGACCCAGCTGATCACCAGCCCGTCTTCGGTGTCCTCGAGGATGGCCAGGTTGTTATCGAACCACGGTCCCTTGATGCCGTCCCAGCGAAAGGGCGGATCAGGCACGTGTGAGGTTCGAGCCATCCACGCCCCGAACGGGACGGCCGGACCCAAGGCCAAGGCTGCGGCAAAGTAGCGCATCAACCGGGGCAGTGGGTTGCGGATGGGTGAACACACAGCTTGCAGGATCCTGCTCCCGGTCTCGCGTTCCACCTCGGAGACATAGGAGAAATGCACGTCCCCGGAGAGGAAGGTGACAGTCTGCGGGGCCGGGCCGCGCTTGCCGTCGGCGACCTCGGTGGCCCACCGGGCGACGTTCTGGAAGCTTTGCTGGAACGCCGCCCAATGCTCAAGGTCCACGGCCCGGCGCAGCCGTTCGCCGAGCCGTGCCCGGGC